>NZ_JBMXVQ010000027.1:0-5874 GCF_053999135.1 Caminibacter sp. | reverse complement strand
GCCCCGCTTAAAGGCTCTTTTTTATCAATCAACAAAGTATTAAAATCTCTTAAAAACCATGCACTAAGAAGACCCGCTATTCCTCCTCCCACTACGACAAAATCATAAAAACGCACAAAAAAACCTTTTTTACAAATTATATCAAAAAGAAGAACATTTGAAGCAGAAAAAATAAGTGTCAGAGAGAAGTTTAAGATAAAAAAAGAAAAAGAGAGGGGGAATTACATCATTCCCATACCTCCCATGCCTCCCATTCCCATATCAGGGGCTGCTGGAGCTTTTTCTTCTTTTGGCTCTTCTGTTACAGCAGCTTCTGTTGTTAACAGAAGTCCGCTTACGCTAGTCGCGTTTTGAAGAGCAATTCTTTCAACTTTTGTAGGGTCGATAATTCCGGCTTCAAACATATCTACATACTCACCAGTCGCTGCGTTAAATCCAACATTTTCATCAGCTTCTTCAACTGTTAACGCCACAACTCCAGGTTCATATCCGGCATTTTCGGCAATTTGTTTAATCGGAGCTTTTACCGCTCTTTTAATAATGTCAATTCCGATTTGCTCATCCGGGTCTACTGATTCTACTTCGGTTTTTTTAGCCGCTTTAAGAATAGCCGCACCACCACCGATAACAATACCTTCTTCAACAGCAGCTTTTGTAGCGCTCAGTGCGTCATCAACTCTGTCTTTTTTCTCTTTCATTTCAGTTTCAGTTGCCGCTCCTACTTTAATTACAGCTACACCACCGCTAAGTTTAGCAAGTCTTTCTTGTAATTTTTCTTTGTCGTAATCGCTTGTTGTTTCTTCAATTTCTTTTTTGATTTGTTTAATTCTAGCTTCAATAGCCGCTTTATCACCTTTTCCGTCTACGATTGTAGTGTTTTCTTTATCCACTACGATTCTTCCAGCCTGTCCAAGGTCTTGAAGTGTTGCGCTTTCAAGCGTTCTACCAAGCTCTTCAGAAATTACTTGTCCGCCTGTTAAGATTGCGATATCTTGAAGCATTGCTTTTCTTCTGTCACCAAATCCAGGTGCTTTAACAGCTACTACGTTTAATACTCCTCTTAATTTGTTTACAACTAAAGTAGCTAATGCTTCACCGTCAACGTCTTCGGCAATGATTAATAACGGTTTGTTTCCAGCTTGCACCATTTGTTCAAGTAATGGTAATAAATCTTTCATATTGCTGATTTTTTTGTCGTATAGTAAAATGTATGCGTCATTGTATTCAGCAACCATTCTCTCAGGGTCTGTTACGAAATATGGTGATAAATATCCTCTATCAAACTGCATACCTTCAACCACTTCTAATTCGTCTTGAAGCGATTTACCTTCTTCAACAGTAATAACACCGTCTTTTCCGACTTTATCCATCGCTTCTGCGATTAATTTACCGATATTTTTATCGTTGTTTGCAGAAATTGTCGCAACTTGCTCGATTTGTTCTTTGTTTTCAACAGGCTTGCTCATTTTTTTAAGTTCTTCAATAATAGCCTGAGCAGCTTTATCCATACCTCTTTTTACAGCAATCGGATTTGCTCCGGCAGTAATGTATTTTAGACCTTCTTTAAAAATTGCATGAGCTAAAACAGTTGCTGTTGTTGTACCATCCCCTGCCTCATCAGCTGTTTTGCTCGCAACTTCTTTAACAAGCTGAGCACCCATGTTTTCTACAGGATGTTTAAGCTCGATTTCTTTTGCTACTGAAACACCGTCTTTTGTAATGTGAGGTGCCCCGAAACTTCTTTGAAGTAAAACGTTTCTACCTTTAGGACCCATTGTAACTCTAACTGCATCAGCCAGTTTTTCAACACCGGCAAGTAATTCATTTCTTGCAACGTCGCTGTATACGATTTCTTTTGCCATATCTCCCCTCCTTTAATTATTTTTCAATTTTTCCAAGAATATCGTCAGTATTTAATACTAAATATTCTTTTCCGTCTATTGTAATATCAGTTCCCGCATATTTAGCAAAGACTACAGTATCACCTTCGTTAATCGGAAGATTTTCATCTTCTTCAACCTCTTTTGAAATAGCCACGACTTTTCCTTCAAGAGGTTTTTCTTTTGCATTGTCCGGAATAATAATTCCGCTTGCTGTTTTTGCTTCTTCTTCTACTCTTTCAACTAAAACTCTTAGTCCTATCGGTCTAAACATTTCCGCCTCCTTTTTATAAAGTTAATTTAACTGGCGAAATTATATAATAAAAGAAGAAGAAAGTCAAGAAAATTTATAGTTTTTTTTAAGTTTTTTTAGCGCATATAACTAAATCTTTATGAAGATTATTTCATCATAGTATTTGGCAGCCATAATGAAATTTCAGGAATATAAGTAATTAACAATAACCCTACCAACAAGACAAAAAACCATGGCAATACGGATTTGACCACTTCTTTTATAGGCTCGCCCGTTATACCGCTAGCCACAAAAAGATTAAGTCCAACAGGCGGGGTTAACATTCCAAGCTCCATATTTATCGTAATAATCACTCCAAAATGAATAGGGTCAATTCCTAACATTGTAGCTACAGGGAGTAAAAGCGGCACCATAATCATTATAATGGAGCTTGGTTCCATAAAATTACCTGCAATCAACAAAATAACATTAACCGCCACTAAAAACATTACTTTATTCAAATGCATACCAACAACAAAGTCGGTCAACATCTGAGGTACATTTTCAAGAGTTAGAAAATACGCAAACATGGATGCGTTTGCAATAATAAACAAAATCATAGCACTGGTTTTTGCACTCTCAAAAAAAACATCTCCAAGATTTTTAAGTTTTATATCTTTATAAATAACCAAAGACACAAACAAGGCCCATACGGCACTTACCGCCGCAGCTTCGGTAGGAGTAAAAATACCTCCGTAAATTCCTCCTATAATTATTACGATAGTCATCAAAGCCCAAAAAGACTCCTTAAACTTTTTCCATCTTTCTTCCCAAGAAGCAGGTTTTGTTTTTTTAAAACCAAGTTTTTTAGCTCCTATATATGTAACGGCTATAAGCATAAACCCTATTAAAAGTCCCGGAACAATTCCGGCCATAAAAAGCTTACCTATACTTTGTTCGGCCGTAACTCCGTAAATAATCATAACAATACTAGGAGGTATTAAAATACCAAGGCTTCCGGCTGTTGTAATAGTCCCGATAGCATAAGTTTTAGGATACCCGGCAGCCATAATTGCACCAAACATTATAGACCCTATAGCAGCAACCGTAGCAGGAGAGCTCCCTGAAACCGCCGCAAATATAATACTTGCAAAAATAGCCGCTATAGGCAAACCTCCAGGAAGATGTCCGACAAACGCTCTTGCAAATTCTATAATCCTTTTTGCACTGCCTCCCCGGCTTAAAATATTCCCCGCTAAAATAAACATAGGAATTGCCATAAGTGCATATTTATCAAGCTGAGAAAACAGATTACTTGCCAAATCTATAAGCAAATCCGGACCCTCAAAAACATAAGCCGTTATCATTGTAGAAAGCCCAAGAGAAACCGCAACCGGCACGCTTAAAAGTAAAAAAAGAAAAAAAAGCCCAAAAAGAGTCGCTACTATCACTTAAATTCTCCTAAATTTTCTTTCACTTCTTCTATTATCATATCGCTTTCACTTTTTTTCGCTATTTTGTCTGCGGGAGTTTTAATATCCTCGATTAATCTAAAAAACGTTAAAACTGCGGCTACCACCATACTTACCGGCACTACGGTATATACATACCACATAGGAATATTCAAATCTACACTAACCTCCCCGCTTGCCTTAAGTCCCAAATCGGGGTCAAAAATAAAAATGTAACCATAATAAGCTACCAATAAAAGATAAAACAAAATTAATAAATCAGCAATTAAAATCACAGCTTTCGATAAAAAAGGAGGAAGCAAATCTAATAAAACGGTAACTTTAATATGCCCTCCAACTCTAAATAGATAAGCCGCTCCAAAAAACGCCGACCAGATAAAAAAATAAGAAGTAAGCTCAAAAGCCCAGTCTATCCCCTGATTAAAAACAAATCGGGCAACTACGTTTATAAAAGCCAGTAAAACCCCCGCGGCTATTCCAAAAGATGTAAAAAATACGCTAACGGCAATTAAAATTTGTTCTATTACTTTCACTCACCCGCCTTAATTGCCGCTTTAATTAAATCCTTTCCTATAGTACCGTAAAATTTAGGATAAATTGTTCTTAATTTTTTCTCCCATAAAAGTCTTTGTTCAGGAGTTAAATAATCAATCTCAAGTTTACCCGTTCTTTTAGCATATTCTTTAATTTTATTGAGTTGATTTTCATTAAGTTCCTTTGCCCAAATTCTCTCTTTTTCTGTTGCTTCTTTTATAGCCTTTAAAATAACATTTTTCATATCCTGAGGTAATCTATTCCAGAATTTTTTACTCATAACAACCATGTAACCAAGATATCCATGATTTGTCATAGTCATATATTTTTGTACTTCATAAAATTTTTTAGTATAGATATTTGAAATTGTATTTTCCTGACCGTCAACAACACCTTGTTGGAGAGCTGAATAAACTTCGCTAAACGGCAAAACAACGGGAATCGCATCTAAAGCTTTAAACTGCTCAATTAAAACCTTCGAACTCATTACCCTAAATTTAAGACCTCTACAATCTTCAGGTTTTATTAAAGGTCTTTTGCTATCAGTAAGTTGTTTAAACCCGTTATCCCAATAAGCAAGGGCGACATATCCTTTTTTTGTTACCATATCCAGAAGTTTTTGACCAACCTCCCCATCTAAAACTTTATGAAGATGATTTTCGTCTTTAAACAAAAAAGGTAAATCAAAAAGCCCAAGTTGAGGAACCAGTCCGGTAAACTTCGAAAAACTAGGAGCCGCCATTTGTACGGCGTTAAACTTCATTTTTCTTAAAATCACCTTATCTTTTCCAAGCTGTGCGTTTGGATAAACCTCAACTTTTATTTTTCCATGAGAAAGTTCTTCAACTCTTTTTGCAAAATAATCCGCTGCCTTTCCTTTTGGAGTATTAGGAGAAACAACATGAGAAAACTTTATCACATAATCTGCCGCCATTGAAAAACTTACCGCTAAAACTACACTTACCATACCTTTTAAAAACTTCATTATCAACTCCTTTAATATTAATTTAATAATTTAATTTATCAATTATATCATTATTTTTTTCTTTAAATCAAACAAATCAAGCTTTTTATAAAATTGTTTCAAAAAGTAACACACATATTCTTGACATATTTTTAATTTTTTATTATCATTTCAATCCGCAGACGGTGGGGTAGCTCAGCTGGCTAGAGCGCCGGTCTCATAAGCCGGAGGTCGGGAGTTCAAGTCTCCCCCTCACTACCATTAAAACTCCCATAAAATCGATGTTTTGATAGCTTAAAAATTGATGAGGTGTCCCCTTGGGTGTCCCTTAGTAAGCTATTTTCTCAAAATTTAACTTCTAAATAACTTATTCAAGAGGAATGGAGTTTAATTAACAAAATATATTTTTTCTCTAAAAAAATCAAAATCCGTTTAGTTTTGTTTAGCAGTATTTAGTTTTTTAAATTCGTTAATATAAATTCTTATTCTGCTTGGAGATTTTTCAAACTCTTTTGATAATAAAGCTGTTATTTCGTTAACCGGCAATATACCTTTAAGCTGATAATATCTTTTTTTTAACCTATACTTGAATAATCTCTGCTTTGAAATATATACCCTTAGCCCCTGCAGTCTTTCTAAAAGCTCGTATATTTTATTTTCGTCCATTCCCAAGTCTTGCAGGTTGTAAATAAGATATTCTACGCTGACGTCCATATAACAAGCCTTTTTTATTTAAATCCTATATAGAAGTGAATTTATCTTTTGGAGAGAAACGATTATCTTGGAAACTTT
>NZ_JBMXVQ010000026.1:0-15122 GCF_053999135.1 Caminibacter sp. | reverse complement strand
AGAAAAGAAATGGACGAAGCTCAAGCTGGTGACAACGTAGGGGTACTTCTAAGAGGTATCGGAAAAGACGAAGTTGAAAGAGGTATGGTTCTTGCAAAACCAGGAAGTATTACACCTCATACAAAATTCGAAGCAGAAGTTTACGCATTAACTAAAGAAGAGGGTGGAAGACATAAACCGTTCTTTAACGGATACAGACCGCAATTCTACATCAGAACAACTGACGTAACTGGTACTATTCAATTACCAGAAGGTGTAGAAATGGTTATGCCTGGTGATAACGTAAAATTAACTGTAGAATTAATCGCTCCAATCGCACTTGAAGAAGGTACAAGATTCGCTATCAGAGAAGGTGGTAGAACTGTAGGTGCTGGAGTTGTTACTAAAATTATAGAATAAGGGCTTTCCCCTTATTTTTAAAGGATAATGATGAGAGAAATTATTCATCTAAAATGTACTGAGTGTGGGAGATTTAATTACCACACTACAAAAGAAAAAAGAAAACATCCTGAAAAGTTTGAAATTAGAAAATACTGTAAATGGTGTAATAAACACACTGTTCACAAAGAATCTAAACTTTAATTTTGGGCTTTTTGCCCTTTCATTAGACTCTATAAAGTAGGGTCTAATGAGCGGGCGTAGCTCAGTTGGCTAGAGCGTCAGCCTTCCAAGCTGAGGGTCGCGGGTTCGAGTCCCGTCGCCCGCTCCACTTAGGGCAGTAGCTCCAATGGTAGAGCGGCGGTCTCCAAAACCGCTTGTTGGGGGTTCGAGTCCCTCCTGCCCTGCCATCAAAATGCCAATTTTTGGAAGAGGTTTGTTATGAACAAAATAAAAGCTTTTATAGATTATGTTAAAGCTGCAAAAGCTGAATTAGATAAAGTTATTTTTCCGACACCTAATGAAGTAAAGCAGGCTTTTATTTCTGTAGTAGTAATTGTAACTGTTGTTACACTGTTTTTAAGTTTAGTGGATTTAATAATGAGCGGAATTCTTAAAGTAGTATTATAAGGATAAATATGGCTGAAAATAAAAATATGCAATGGTATGCTCTTCAAGTTTATTCTGGAAGTGAACTTGCCGTAAAAAAAGCTATTGAAAACTTAAAAAAAGAGCTTCATTTAGAAGATAAAATAGGTCAGGTAATAGTGCCTACAGAAGAAGTTATAGAAGTAAAAAACGGTAAGAAAAAAATATATGAAAGAAGTATTTATCCTGGATATGTGTTTTTAGAAGCCGATTTGGATACTGCACTTTGGCATAAAATTCAATCTCTTCCAAAAGTTGGTAGATTCATTGGTGAATCTAAAAAGCCAACTCCTCTTAAAAAAGAAGATATAGAGCTTATTTTACAAAAAGCAAAACAAAAATCTGCACCTAAACCTAAGGTTAGTTTTGAAGAAGGTGAAGTTGTAAGAATCATAGACGGTCCTTTTGCTAACTTTACAGGTGAGGTTGAAGATTTTGATTATGAAAAAGGTATGCTAAAACTAAATGTTACCATTTTTGGTAGAAGCACGCCTGTAGAAATACATTACACAAAAGTAGAAAAAATTGTATAAAGGATAAGGGATGGCAAAAAAAGTAGTAGAGGTTCTTAAACTTCAAATCCCAGCAGGTAAAGCAAATCCATCACCTCCGGTAGGTCCGGCACTAGGACAAAGAGGTATTAACATTATGGAATTCTGTAAAGCGTTTAATGAAAAAACAAAAGATATGATGGGCTTTACAATTCCTGTTGAAATTACAGTATATAGTGATAGAAGCTTTACATTTATCACTAAACAACCGCCAGCGACTGACTTTTTGAAAAAAGCTGCCGGTATTACAAAAGGTAGTTCAAATCCTCTTAAAGAAAAAGTTGGAAAAATTACAAAAGCTCAGCTTAGAGAAATAGCTGAGAAAAAACTTCCAGATTTAAATACTGATGATGTTGAAGTTGCAATGAAAACTATTGCTGGAAGTGCAAGAAGTATGGGAATAGAAATAGTAGATTAATACCACCTGAGTGGAAGCAAAAAATTGCGTAGGAGTGAAAATGGCAAAAAAACATGGTAAAAGATATCAAGAGCTCTTAAAGAAAATAGATAAAGACGTATATTCTTTAAAAGAAGCTGTTGAAAAAGTAAAAGAATTAAAATCTGCAAAATTTGACGAAACTGTTGAACTTGCGCTTAGACTTGGTGTTGACCCAAGACATGCTGATCAAATGATTAGAGGTAGTGTAGTATTGCCTCACGGAACAGGAAAAGAAGTAAAAGTTGCTGTTCTTGCAAAAGATGACAAAGCAGAAGAGGCTAAAGCTGCAGGGGCTGATATTGTAGGAGAAGATGAAATTCTGGAAATGATCCAAAATGGAAATCTTGATTTTGATATTTTGATAGCAACGCCTGATATGATGGGTAAACTTGGAAGATTCGGTAAAATTTTAGGACCTAAAGGTCTTATGCCAAACCCTAAAACAGGAACAGTTACTGTAGATGTTGCTACTGCTGTTAAAAATGCAAAAGCAGGTCAAGTTAATTTTAGAGTTGACAAAAAAGGTAATATGCACGTAGGAATCGGGAAAGCGAGTTTTACACCTGAGCAGTTGCTTGAAAATGCGATTGCATTCGTAGAAAAAATTAATAAAATGAAACCGGCAAGTGCTAAGGGAAGATATATTCAAAACGCGGCACTAAGCCTTACTATGAGTCCAAGCGTTAAACTAGACGTTAACGAATTAGCAGAATATAAATAAACACTAGGCAAAGGTGCCTAAGTCCAAGTGACTTAGAAAGCAGGAGGCTTTAAAAGCCTTAATTTCCTGCCGAGTCTAAGAGAAAGGAGCTTTATGAAAAAAGAATTAAAACAACAAATTGTTGAAGAGCTTTCTAAAGAATTTACCAATGAAGTAAGTATTTTTTATGCTGATTTTAAAGGTCAGAGGGTAAAGGATTTAGAAACTTTAAGAAAAGCTGTTAGAGAAGCGGGAGGAAAAGCAAAAGTAGTAAAAAATACGCTTGCTAGAATTGCTCTTAAAAATAATGGAATCGAAGCTGATTTTGAAGAAAACAATATTTTTATATGGGGTGAGGACCAAATCACTCTTGCTAAAATAATTACAAAACACGCAAAAGATTTTAAAGACAGTTTTAAAATTAAGGGTGCCGTAGTTGAAGGTGAAGTTAAAGATGCCGCATATGTAGAAGAAGTAAGTAAACTTCCTACAAAAGATGAATTACTTGGTATGGTTGCATTTATGATGAAATCTCCTGTTGCAAAATTTGCATGGGGACTTCAAAAACTGATTGAAAAAAAAGAACAAGAATAAAAATAAAATAAAAAATAGGAGGAGTAGTTATGGCATGTACATTTGAACAAATTTTAGAAACTATTGAAAACTTAACAGTTAAAGAATTAAACGAGTTAGTAAAACTTTTTGAAGAAAAGTTTGAAGTTAGCGCACAACCTACAGTAGTAGCCGGTGCTGGAGCAGCAGGTGGAGAAGCAGCTGAGGAGAAAACTGAGTTTGATGTAATCTTAAAAGACCCAGGTGCTAAAAAAATTAACGTAATTAAAGTTGTAAGACAAATTACTGGTGCAGGGCTTAAAGAAGCTAAAGAGATGGTAGACGGTGCACCTACTACAATTAAAGAAGCAGTAAGCAAAGAAGAAGCGGAAGAAATCAAAAAAGCACTAGAAGAAGCGGGAGCTACAGTAGAAGTTAAATAATTTCTTCCTTGCTTTTTTTCGTTTTTTTTGATATAAAATAATTTATTTAATAATTTCTACAACAAAATCTCACCCAGGAGCGCCTATGCTAAACCAATTAAAATCAGCTAATAGATTAAGACTTGATTTTTCAAAAATCCCTCAAATATTGGATATTCCTAATCTTTTACATCTTCAGCAAAATTCGTTTAAAGATTTTATAAATCCTGAAGAACCTGAAAAGAGTGGAATTCATAAAGTGTTTAAATCAATGTTTCCAATTACAGATGCCCAAAACAGAATTACACTTGAATATGCAGGAATTGAATTTAAAAAGCCTAAATATACGGTTAGAGAATGTATGGAAAAAGGCCTTACATATTCTATTCCGATTAAAATAAAAATAAGACTTATATTACATGAAAGAGATGAAAAAACGGGTGAAAAAATAGGTATTAAAGATATAAAAGAACAAACCCTATTTATTAGAGACATTCCTTTAATGACGGAAAGAACCAGTTTTATTATAAACGGGGTTGAAAGAGTTATTGTTAATCAGCTTCACAGAAGTCCGGGAGTTATATTTAAGCAAGAAGAAGCTCAAAATTCGAATAAACTATTGTATTCTGCTCAGATTATTCCGGATAGAGGAAGCTGGGTATATTTTGAATATGACGTAAAAGATGTTTTATATGTAAGAGTTAATAAAAGAAGAAAAGTACCTGTTACAATCTTACTTCGAGCTATGGATTATAGCAAAGAAGATATTTTAAAAATGTTTTATCCTTTAATAGATATTTATGTAAAAAATAATATGTTTTTAATGCCTACATCTCAATTAGAAGTAGGAAAATTTGATTATGACTTAAAAGATGAAAACGGAAATGTAATACTTCCTGCCGGAAAAAGACTTACTAAAAGAAAATTAAAAGAGCTTCAAGAAAAATACGAATTTGTTGAATATCCTATAGATTTGCTTCTTGATAGACATTTAGCAGAGCCTATTTACGACCCGCTAACAGGGGAAATTTTATTTGATACCTTAACTGTTTTAAATGAAGTTAAACTTAAAAAAATAGCCGAATCTCAAATAGAGCATTTTAAAATCGTTAATGATTTAGCAGATGGGGTTGATGATGGAATTTTAAGAGCTTTTCATCAAGATATAGAAACTTTAAAAATTTTAAAACAGACTGAAGGTATTGAAAACGAAAACGATTTGGCAAGAATTAGAATTTATAAGGTAATGAGACCAGGTGAGCCTGCGAATCCTCAAACGGCAAAAGAACTGTTTGAAAAACTGTTTTTTGACCCGGAAAGATATGATTTGACAAAAGTCGGTCGTATGAAAATGAACCATAAACTTGGTTTAAACGTACCTGATGAAGTAACCGTTTTAACTTACCAAGATATTATTAAAACTATTCAATATTTAATTGGAGTAAAAAACGGTGTAGGTCAAATAGATGATAGAGACCATTTAGGAAACAGAAGAATTAGAAGTATAGGTGAGCTTTTAGCAAATAAACTTCAAGACGGTCTTGCTAAAATGCAAAAAACTATTAAAGATAAAATGACTACGGTTACCAATGTTAACGATTTATTACCGATGGATTTAGTAAATACAAAACTTGTAACCACTACAATTTTAGACTTTTTTGCAACAGGTCAGCTTTCTCAGTTTATGGACCAAACGAACCCATTAAGCGAAGTTGCCCATAAAAGAAGATTATCCGCTCTTGGTGAAGGCGGAGTTACAAGAGAAAGGGCCGGATTTGAAATCAGGGACGTTCATCCAAGTCATTACGGTAGAATTTGTCCTATTGAAACACCTGAAGGTCAAAATATCGGTCTTGTAAATACACTCTCAACCTATGCGAAAGTAAATGAGTTTGGATTTATCGAATCTCCTTACAGAGTTGTAAAAGACGGACGTGTTACGGATGAAATTGTTTATTTAACAGCGACTCAGGAAGAAGAAAAAGTAATTGCTCCGGCATCAGTTAGAATTGATGAGGAAACAGGCGAAATTCTTGAAGATTTAATTGAAGCAAGAAAAGACGGTGAAATTATCTTAGTGGATAAAAAAGAAGTGGACCTTTATGACCTTAACCCTAAAATGATTGTAGGGGTGGGTGCGAGTTTAATTCCATTCTTAGAGCATGACGACGCAAACAGGGCTCTTATGGGTTCTAACATGCAGCGTCAAGGTGTTCCACTGCTTAGAAGTGAAGCGCCGATTGTCGGTACAGGAATGGAAAAATACGTAGCTCGCGATGCATGGCAGATTGTAAAAGCAAAAAGAGGCGGAAAAGTTATTAAAGTAGACGCTAAAAACATCTATATCCTTGGAGAAGATGAAAACGGGGCTTATATAGACCATTATGGGCTTGAAAAATATTTAAGAACAAACCAGAATACATGCTTTGACCAAAGACCTATTGTTAAAGAAGGCGATATTGTAAAAGCCGGAGATGTTATTGCTGATGGCCCTAATATGGATAACGGTGAAATCGCTCTTGGTAAAAATGTTCTTGTTGCTTTTATGCCATGGAACGGATATAACTTTGAGGATGCCATAGTTCTAAGTGAAAGAATTATTAAAGATGATGTGTATACGTCCGTTCATATTTACGAAGAAGTTTGTGAGGTTAGAGAACTTAAACACGGACTTGAAGAGCTTACAGCCGATATTCCGGGGGTAAAACCAGAACATCTTCAACATTTGGATGAAAGCGGAATTATTAAAGTTGGGACATATGTAAAACCCGGTATGATTTTAGTCGGTAAAATTTCTCCAAAAGGCGATGTAAAACCGACACCGGAAGAGAGACTACTTAAATCAATTTTTGGTGATAAGTCTGGTCATGTGGTAAACAGTTCGCTTTACGCTCCTGCTAGTATGGAAGGTGTTGTAATAGACGTTAAGGTTTATACTAAAAAAGGTTATGAACTTGATGAAAGAGCAAGACGCGCTTATGAAGAAGAAAAACAAAAAATAGAAGATATTTATAAAAACAAACTTTCAATTATCGATAAAGAGGAAATGATAGCGTTAAGTACTCTTTTATCTCAAAGGGCTATTGTTAAAGATTTGGAACTTAACGGGAAACATTATAAAGCAGGAGATAAAATTCCAAAAGAAGAGCTTGAAAATATCAATAAATTTCTACTGTTGAGTTTAGTTGAATATTATGATGAAGCTACAAAACAGGAATTTGAAAATATAAAAGCTAAATATCAGGCGGAAAAAGAAAATATAAGAAAAGAGTACGATGAAAAACTAGAAGTACTTGAAAGAGACGATATTCTTCCAAACGGCGTTGCTAAAATGGTTAAAGTTTATATTGCCAATAAAAGGAAAATTAAAGTCGGTGATAAAATGGCGGGTCGACACGGAAACAAAGGTATCGTAAGTATTATTGTTCCTGAAGAAGATATGCCTTATATGAAAGACGGAAAAACAGTTGATATCGTTCTTAATCCGCTTGGGGTTCCGTCAAGGATGAATATCGGGCAGATTCTTGAAGTTCATTTAGGGCTTGTAGGTAAAAAACTTGGAGAACAGATTCAGGATATTCTAAAAGAAAAACAAAACGATATGATGGAAAAACTTAGAGCTAAAATGAAAGAAATAGTAAAAGTGGCTCATTTTGGAGAGCGTTTTGAAAAATTCCTTGATAGTTTGACTAATGAAGAATTATTAAAATATGCTCAGGATTGGGCTAAAGGCGTTAAATTTTCAACTCCGGTTTTTGAAGGGGTAACAGAAGAAGAATTTAAGAAACTGTTTGAAATGGCAGGAATTCCGGAAGACGGTAAAACTCAGCTTTATGACGGAAAAACGGGTGAGCCTATTAAAGAGAGGGTAAATGTCGGATATATGTATATGCTAAAACTTCACCACTTAGTTGATGATAAAGTTCATGCAAGAAGTATAGGACCATACTCTCTTATTACCCAGCAGCCTGTCGGTGGTAAAGCGCTATTTGGTGGTCAAAGATTTGGGGAAATGGAAGTATGGGCACTTGAAGCATACGGTGCGGCATATAACCTTAAAGAGATGTTAACTACTAAATCAGATGACGTTGAAGGTAGAAATAAAGCCTACAGAGCACTGACAAGAGGTGAAAATGTACCTATTGAGGGATTATCTGAAACATTTTTTGTTTTAAGCAAAGAACTTAGAGCTCTTGGCCTTGATTTAGAGTTTTATAAAAAGGAAGAGGACAATGAAGAAATTTAAATATATCAAACTTGACTGGGACGAAGAGACAAGACCGCAGGACATTGATGCGGTTCAGGTAAAAATAGCATCTCCAGAAGAGATTCTTTCTTGGTCTCACGGTGAGGTTAAAAAACCGGAAACTATAAACTATCGTACATTAAAGCCTGAGAGAGACGGGCTTTTTTGTGCAAAAATTTTCGGTCCTATTAATGATTATGAATGTCTTTGCGGTAAATATAAAAAAATGCGCTACAAAGGAATTGTTTGTGAAAAATGTGGGGTAAAAGTTACATCAAGTAAAGTAAGACGTGAACGATTCGGGCATATCGAACTTGTAACTCCTGTGGCGCATATCTGGTATGTATCTAACCTTCCAAGTAGAATAGGGACTCTTCTTGATATTAAAATGAAAGACCTTGAGAGGGTACTTTATTATGAAGCGTATGTAGTTTACGAACCAGGTGATGCTCCCGTAAAAAGAGGTGATGTACTTGTAGAGGAAGAATATAGAAAACTTATAGAGCTTTACGGAGATACAGGTTTTCATGCCGAAATGGGAGCCGAAATTATCAGAAAAATGCTTGAAGAACTTGATTTGCCTGAAATGTATTATTCGTTAAAAGAAGAGCTTAAAAATACAAAAAGCGAGGCCAGAAAAAAAGATATTGTTAAAAAACTTAAAATTGTTGAAGGTTTCTTAAATAGTGATAACAGACCTGAATGGATGATAATGTCTGTAATTCCTGTACTTCCGCCAGACCTACGTCCTCTTGTCGCGCTTGACGGAGGTAAATTTGCGGTTGCCGATGTTAACGACCTGTATAGAAGGGTAATTCATAGAAACCAAAGACTTAAAAGGCTAATCGAACTAGACGCCCCTGAGATTATTATCAGAAACGAAAAAAGAATGCTTCAAGAAGCTGTTGACGCGCTTTTTGACAACGGTAGACGTGGAAATACGATTAAAGGTGCTAATAAAAGGCCTCTAAAATCGCTTAGCGATATTATTAAAGGTAAAACGGGTAGATTTAGACAAAACCTTCTTGGTAAAAGGGTTGATTATTCGGGAAGAAGTGTTATTGTGGTCGGACCAAACCTTAGAATGGACCAATGCGGTCTTCCTAAGAAAATGGCGTTAGAGTTATTTAAACCGCATTTAATTGGTAAACTTCAGGAAAAAGGTTATGCTACGACAATTAAACAGGCAAAAAGACATATTGAAGAAAAAACACCTGAAGTTTGGGAGTGTCTGCAAGAGGTTGTTGACCAGTATCCTGTGCTTTTAAACAGGGCGCCTACACTTCATAAATTGTCAATTCAGGCGTTTCACCCGGTACTTATTGACGGAAATGCCATTCAATTACATCCGTTAGTTTGTGCGGCGTTTAACGCGGACTTTGACGGTGACCAAATGGCGGTACACGTGCCTTTAAGTCAAGAGGCTATTGCTGAAGCTAAAATTTTAATGTTAAGTTCTATGAACATTCTATTACCGGCTTCAGGTAAAGCTATTGCCGTACCTAGCCAGGATATGGTACTTGGAGTTTATTATATTTCACTTGTAAAAGACGGAGTAAAAGGTGAGCATAAACTGTTTGCAAATCCTGAGGAAGTATTAATAGCATTTGATGAAGGTGCCGTTGATTTACATGCAAAAATAAAGGTAAAAGTAAAAGGCGAAATTGTAGAAACTACGCCTGGTAGAATGATTTTACATTCAATTACGCCTGATTTTGTACCTGTTGAAATGTATAATAAAATTATGAAGAAAAAAGACATATCTTCGCTTGTAGATTATGTTTACAAAGTTGGAGGTCTTAAAGTAACGGCTGAATTTTTGGATAAGCTTAAAAATTTAGGTTTCAGATATGCGGCAAAAGTAGGGGTATCTATTTCTATGGCAGATATCATCGTTCCTGAAGATAAACCAAAAATTATCGAAGAGGCTCTTAAAAAAGTAAAAGAAGTTCAGGAGCAATATAAAAAAGGTCTTTTAACCGAGCAGGAAAGATACAATAAGATTATCGATATCTGGACTAAAGTGGATAATGATATTAAAGAAAAACTTCTTGAAATTATGAAAAAAGACAAAGACGGATTTAACTCTATTTATATGATGGCCGACTCTGGGGCTAGAGGTAGTGCGTCTCAGATTAAACAGTTAGCCGGTATGAGGGGGCTTATGGCAAAACCTAACGGTGAAATTATTGAAACTCCAATTATTTCAAACTTTAAAGAAGGTCTAAACGTTCTTGAGTTTTTTATTTCAACTCACGGTGCGAGAAAAGGTCTTGCCGATACTGCGCTTAAGACAGCAAGTGCGGGGTATCTGACAAGAAAACTTGTTGACGTGTCTCAAAACTTTAGAGTCATTATGGAAGATTGTGGAACTCATGAAGGTGTTGAGGTAACTGACATTACGGACGGGTCAACGCTGGTTGAGAGTCTTGAAGAGAGAATTTACGGAAGAGTCTTAGCCGATGATGTATACGACCCTATTACTAACGAAGTGCTTTATACCGAAGGTACGTTAATTACTGAAGAAGAAGCAAAAGAAATCGTCAGAAAAGGTGTAAAATCAGTCAAAATTAGAAGTGCTTTAACTTGTAAAGCGCCAAAAGGTATATGTGCTAAGTGTTACGGAATGAACCTGGCTGAGAGACGTCTTGTAAAAGTGGGTGAGGCTGTAGGTATTATTGCGGCTCAGTCTATTGGGGAACCTGGTACTCAGCTAACACTTAGAACGTTCCATACAGGTGGTATCGCCGGGTCAACTCAGGAAGAGAGACAAATAGTTGCAAGTAAATACGGTTATATCAGATATTACAATATTGAAACATATAACAGAGACGGTAAAAAAATTGTAGCCAACAGACGTAATGCGGCTGTGCTTTTGGTGGAGCCAAAACTAAAAGCCCCATGTGACGGGATTGTAAAAATTGAAACACAGCACGAAGAGGTGTTGGTGGAAGTTCATTGTGATGATGGAACAATCAAAAGATATTCTTTAAGAAAAAATGATATCGTTAAAGGTACAGAACTTGCTGGAATTGCCGGAAAAACAGAAGGGAAACTTTATATTCCTTATAAAAACGCTTCTGTTAAAAAAGACGATGCTATAGTTGAGGTAATAAAAGAAGCATGGTATGTTCCGCAACGTATTCCATACGGAGCTGAGCTTAAAGTTGATGACAATGAGCCGGTTCCTATGAAAGTAGAAAGTAAAGCCAGCGGTATTGTTAAATATTATAAATTGACAGGTGACCATCTTGAGAGAGTTTACGACCTAAAAGCCGGAACTGAAATAGGCCTTGACAATGAATATAAAGGTCTGTTTGCGGTAATCGTTGATGAAAACGACAGAGAAGCGGACAGATATTATATTGTAAGAGGAAGTAAAATTTTAAAAGATGATAACGCGCCTGTAAAAGCGGGAGAAGTTATTGCCGAACCTATTAGCGGTGAGAGCAAGGTAATTGCCGAGTGGGATCCGTTTGCCAACCCAATCTTAGCGGAAGCTGACGGTGTTGTTAAATTTGAAGATGTAATTGACGGATTTACGGTAACTACTCAAATTGACGAATTAACGGGTGAATCAAGAATTATTGTAAAAGAGTATTTACCAAAAGGATATCATCCAAGAATTATTTTAGCGGCAAAAGACAGAGTTTATGAATATGTACTTGAGCCAAAAACAGTTATTCATGTCCAAGAAGGTACTGAAGTTAAACAAGGTGATATTTTAGCTAAAACACCAAAAGCAGTTGCAAAATCAACGGATATTACAGGAGGTCTTCCAAGAGTTAACGAACTATTTGAAGCAAGACGTCCTAAATCACCGGCTATTATCAGTGAAATAGACGGGATTGTAAAATTTGGAAAATCTATTAGAGGAAAACAAAGACTAATAGTTGAGGGTGAGAGTGCCGTTAAAGAATATCTAGTACCAGCTGATAGACAAATTTTGGTTCACGAAGGCGATTTTGTTCATGCAGGTGAGAGACTAACAGACGGTCAAATTTCAAGTTATGATATTTTAAATATCCTTGGGGAAAAGGCGCTTCAACAATATATTGTTGCCGAAGTTCAAAAAGTATACAGACTTCAAGGGGTTAATATTAATGATAAACATATCGAACTTATCGTAAATCAAATGTTAAGACAGGTTAGAATTGTAGATAGCGGAGATACTAAGTTTATCGAAGGTGATTTGGTAAGTCGAAAGATGTTTAACGAAGAAAACGAAAGAATTAAAAAATTCGGCGGTGAACCTGCTATTGCCGAACCGGTATTAGTCGGTATTACAAGAGCGGCGATTCAAAGTGACAGTTTCATTTCTGCCGCTTCATTCCAGGAAACAACAAGAGTACTTACTGAAGCTAGTATTCAAGGGAAATTCGATTATCTTGAAGACTTTAAAGAAAATATCGTACTTGGAAGGGTTGTGCCTGTAGGTACAGGAATGTTTTATCATAAAGACAGAGATCTTAAACTTGATCATATCGGAGAGGATGAATAATCCTCTTTCCTTTTTATAAGGAAAAAATTATTTGTAAATCTTCATAAATCTTGATATAATTCCGCACTAAAAACTATTCAAAATTTCAGAAAAAAGGAAGCGAATGCCTACTATAAACCAATTAGTAAGAAAAGGTAGAAAAAAAGTTATCAAAAAATCAAAGTCACCTGCGCTTGTAAGCTGTCCTCAAAGAAGAGGGGTTTGTACGAGAGTTTATACCACTACTCCTAAAAAACCTAACTCAGCTTTGAGAAAAGTTGCAAAAGTCAGACTTACTAGCGGATATGAAGTAATTAGTTACATCCCGGGTGAAGGTCACAACCTACAAGAACACAGCATTGTACTAGTAAGAGGTGGTAGGGTAAAAGACTTACCAGGGGTTAAATATCACATCGTAAGAGGTGCTTTAGATACTGCCGGTGTTAAAGGAAGAGTTCACTCTAGAAGTAAATACGGAACTAAAAAATCTGAAGCCGGTAAAAAATAATTTACTTTAAAATAGGTTAAAGAAGCTCAAAACGCAATAGTTGGTTTTGGTTATAGTAGGAGCGATATTAAATGGATAATGTAAAATGTAAAATGGAAAATTTTCCATTTTCAATTGTTGAATTTTCCATTGAATTTGCTCCTCACTGCCAAAAGGTAGAGTAAGTCCTGTGAAATGCAGGGTAAAAAACTGAAGAGAAGGAGAATTTTATGAGAAGAAGAAGAGCCCCAAAAAGACCTGTAATGCCGGATCCGGTATATAACAGCGAAGTAGTTACAAAATTTATTAACAAAGTTATGTGGGACGGAAAAAAAACATTAGCTGAAAAAATCGTATACGGTGCTATTGAAAAATTAAACGAAAAAGGCGAAGAAAAAGGAATTGACGTTTTCTTTAAAGCAATTGAAAATGTAAAACCTTTACTTGAAGTTAGAAGCCGTAGAGTTGGTGGTGCCACATACCAGGTTCCTATGGAAGTAAGACCAGAAAGACAACAAACTTTAGCAATTAGATGGATTGTTGACGCGGCAAGAAACAGAAACGAAAGAACTATGGTAGAAAGACTTGCTAACGAACTTTGGGATGCTGCGAATGAAAGAGGAGCGGCATTTAAGAAAAGAGAAGATACTCATAGAATGGCAGAAGCTAACAAAGCGTTTGCTCACTACAGATGGTAAAAACAAATTGAAAATTATAAATGGAAAATGGAAAATGAGCTTCAAGTTTTTCCTTTTCTTTTTTCTTCATAATCTACAACTACAAATTTACACAAGGAGAATATAATGCCAAGAAAGACGCCTATTGAGAAGGTTAGAAATATCGGTATCGCAGCTCACATCGACGCGGGAAAAACCACTACAACTGAGAGAATTCTTTATTACACAGGTGTAAGTCATAAAATCGGTGAGGTGCACGAAGGTGCAGCTACTATGGACTGGATGGAACAAGAAAAAGAAAGAGGTATTACTATAACTTCTGCATGTACTCAATGTACATGGAAAGGATATATATTAAATATCATTGATACACCCGGTCATGTTGATTTCACAATTGAGGTAGAAAGAGCTATCAGAGTTCTTGATGGTGCAGTTGCTCTTTTCTGCGCTGTTGGGGGCGTTGAACCCCAGTCCGAGACCGTTTGGCGACAGGCTGATAAATATAAAGTCCCCCGCATTGCTTTTGTTAATAAAATGGACCGTGTTGGGGCTGATTTTTTTGGCGTTGTAGATATGATGATTAAAAAATTAGGAGTCCATCCGGTAGTTATGCAAATTCCCATTGGTTCTGCTGAAACTTTTAGGGGGGTTATTGATCTCGTAATGATGAAAGCTTATATATGGTCAGAAGATAGTATAAAAAAGGAAAAAGGAGCAGTTTATGATATAACTGAAATACCGGATGAGTATAGAAAACAAGCAGAGGAATATAGAGAAAAACTCCTTGAATCAGTAGCTGAGTATGATGAAGAATTTATGGAACTCTATCTGTATGGGGAAAAAATAGAAGAAAAACAACTGAAAAAAGCTCTTAGAAAAATTGTTATTGACACTAATGTTACTCCTGTTTTTTGCGGTTCTGCTTATAAAAATATAGGTGTTCAACCTCTTCTTGATGCTATCTGTGATTATTTACCGTCTCCATTAGATTTACCTCCTGTTAAAGGATTTCACCCGGATACAAAAGAGGAAATTATTCGTCATCCCGATGTTAATGAACCTTTTACTGCCCTTGCTTTTAAAATAATGGCTGATCCATACATGGGAAAATTAACATTTATAAGAATTTATTCTGGAAAATTGGAATCTAATTCTTATGTATATAATGCAAATACCCGCTCTATTGAAAGAGTAGGACGCCTTGTCCGTATGCATGCAAATAAAAAAGAAGATGTGAAAGTTGCTTATCCCGGCAATATCTGTGCTATTATTGGTATAAAAAATGTATCTACTGGTCATACTTTATGCACTCCTGATGATCCAATAATTCTGGAAGCTATGGAGTTTCCTGAACCTGTAATTTCTATTTCTATTGAACCTAAATCTAAAGCTGATCAAGAAAGACTTTCTAAAGGTTTGGCTGCTCTTGCAGAAGAGGATCCATCTTTCAAAGTTAAAGTAGATGAAGAAACAGGCCAAACTATAATTTCTGGTATGGGAGAATTGCATTTAGAAATTATTGTTGATAGATTAAAAAGAGAA
>NZ_JBMXVQ010000025.1:0-19612 GCF_053999135.1 Caminibacter sp. | reverse complement strand
TATACCCTTATTGGGCTTTTTCATTATTTATTATCTATAATAACTCTTAGCCCCTCTTAGGTGTATAATACTTATATCTAAGTTCTCAATCATCTCGCACTCTTTTAAGTGCCCTTCCCGTTTTGGGATTGAAAGTATATTAAATTTCCTTCCTTATGTCAAGGAAATTTTATGAAAATTTTGGGAAAATTTTTAAAAAAAGAAAAATCACTTATATCTATAAGTAATTCTGCCTTTATCTAAACTGTAAGGATTAATTTCAACTTTAACTTTATCACCAGGAACTATTTTAATATAATTCATTCTGATTTTTCCACTGATATGACATAAAACTTCTTTATCAAGTCCGTCAAGCTTTACTTTAAACATTGCATTTGGAAGTGCTTCAGTTACTGTTCCATCAATTTCTAAAACGTCTTTTGCCATTATTTTTCCTCCGTTAAAATTTCTGCTTTATTATTAATTATAGCAATTTGGTGTTCGTAATGAACTCCTACTTCCATATCTTCACAATATACGTCCCATCCGTTATCAGCTAAAATAGGTTCTCCACATTTATGACAAAGCATAGGTTCAATACAGAACACATGTCCATTCTTTACTTTTTCACCTTGATTTGGTTTTCCTTCTACATAATTTAAAATCTGAGGTTCTTCATGGGGTTTTCTTCCTATACCATGACCGCTATATCCTTTTAAAGGCACATACCCATGGGATGTAATATAATCTTCCAAAAGTTTACTGATTTGTTTATACCTCATACCCGGCTTAATATTTTTAACCGCATGATAAATAGCATCTTTAGCTACTTTTATCATTTTTTCATACTCTTCTTTAATCTTTCCAACACCTACAGTAATAGCCGCATCTCCATACCAGCCATTCATTTCTACACCAATATCATAACCTACTATATCACCCTCTTTTAAAGGTTTATTTGTCGGAATCCCATGTATTACACATCCGTTAACTGAAATACATACACTATTTGGAAAATCATATAAACCCTTAAAAGCAGGTCTTCCTCCTCGACTTCTAATAAAATCTTCAGCCATTTTGTCAAGCTCTAAAGGAGTTATACCAGGCTTTGTATTTTCCCTTAATAATTTTAATGTTTCAGCCACAAGTCTAGCCGGTTTTTTTATTTCTTCAATCTCTTTTGGTTTTCTAATAGCTATTGCCATAAAATCACTCTCCTAACTTTAATAAAATAAAAGGGCTTAAAGCCCTGTAACGGATAAAGTATCGTATTTTTGCATAGTAAGCTGAGCCTGAATTCTTCTCATAGTATCAATTGCCACCTGAACCACGATAAGAACGGCTGTTCCACCAAAATAAAAATTAATACCCAATAATTTTACAAGTAACCATGGAAGCACAGTAATCAGTCCTAAATATAAAGACCCCCAAAAAGTTAATCTGCTTGCTACTTCATTTAAAAATTTAGCAGTCTGTTCACCAGGTCTTATTCCTGGAATAAAACCGCCCTGTTTTTTAAGATTTTCTGCGATTTCTTTAGCATTAAATACAATAGAAGCATAAAAATACGCAAAGAAAATTACTAGAAAAAATTCTATTATATGAAATAAATATCCATTTGGATTTAATAAATCCCTTATCTGAACCAAAACAGGATTGCTAACTCCGCTAAGTACAGTTAAAGGGAACATTAAAATCGCACTTGCAAAAATAGGAGGTATAACCCCACTTAAATTAAGTTTTATAGGAATATAATTCATAATTCTTTTAAATCTATTTTGCATTAGAACTTTTTTCTGATAAGAAACAGGAATACGTCTCTCGGCAAGTTCAACATAAATAATAAACGAAATAGTTCCTACCACAATAGCCAATATAAATATTAAACCTATAACGCTGAGTTCCCCAACGTCAACAAGATTTAAAGTTCCGACTATAGCGGATGGAATGGCACTTACTATACCTGCAAAAATAATCAAACTTATACCATTTCCTATACCTCTTTCGGTAATTTGCTCCCCTATCCATACAAGAAGCATAGTCCCGCCAAGCATAGAAAAAGCAGCTAAAATAATAAAAGTAGTGGTATCTATCATAACAGCACTCTCACCCATTTTCCCGGTCATAGAAGTAAGTCCCATAGCAATACCAATTGCCTGGATAAAAGCAATTGCAACCGTTGCGTATTTTATAATTTTCATATATTTTTGAAAACCTTGGGAATCTTTTTTAAGTTCTCCAAGTCCAGGAAATGTAGCGGCAAGAAGTTCCATAATAATAGAAGCAGTAATGTAAGGCATTACACCAAGTGCTATAATACTCATACGGCTCACAGCATTACCGCTGAACATATTAAGAAGTCCCAACGCATCGTTTTGATGTCCGGAAAAAAATTCTTTAATTACATCTATATTAACCCCTGGCACAGGTACATAAGCAAGAATTCTATAAATAAGAAGAAAGCCAAGGGTAATTAAGATTTTTTTAGCTATCGGATTCATACCCTTACTTTCCAGAAGTTGTAATATTAGCGTCTTTTATTTTATCTTTAAGTTCTTTAGCTTTAGTTCCGATAAGTTTTACTTTTTTAGACTTTATTTTTACGAATTTATTTAAGTTTTCAATTGTAATTTCTTCAAGTTCTAAAATTCCGCTGATTTTATCCACATTAATAGCCTGAGGCTTTTCTCTTTTACTAGTAAACCCAACTTTTGGTAATCTTCTTTGAAGTGGAGTTTGTCCACCTTCAAAACCTCTTTTTTGAGAATACCCTGTTCTACTTTTTTGACCTTTTTGCCCTCTTGTAGAAGTTTTACCGTAACCGCTAGCAGGTCCGCGACCTACTCTTTTTGTTTTATGTGTAGATCCGCATGCTGGTTTTAAATTTTCTAACGCCATGACTTAAGCCTTTTTACTTTTAATCATTTGTAGAGCTTTAATTGTTGCTCTAACAAGGTTGTGTGGTTCATTTGAACCAAGGGATTTAGATAAAATATCTTTAATACCGACAAGTTCAAGCACTGGTCTTACCGCACCACCGGCGATAAGTCCGGTACCTTCACTTGCAGGTTTTAATAAAATTTTTGATGCATTAAATTTAGCCTGAACGTCATGATTGATAGTATTTCCGTGAATACCTTCAATTTTAACAAGGTTTTTAAAAGCATCGTCAATTGCTTTTTTAATAGCATCAGGAACCTCTTTAGCTTTTCCAGTCCCTACTCCAACAATACCTTTTTTATTTCCAACAACTACTAAGGCGTTAAATCTGAATCTTCTACCACCTTTAACAACCTTAGTAATTCTACCGATATTAACAACTACTTCTTCAAATTCTTCTCTATTGTAATCTTTAATAACTTGTTGTTTTTTAGCCATTTGCCTTGTCCTTTATAGTTTTATACCATTTTCTCTTAGAGTATCTGCAAATGCTGCAACTACACCATGATATTTATAACCGTTTCTATCAAAAGCAACTTTTTCGATATTAGCGGCTTTTAATTTATCAGCAAAAATAGCAGCCGCTTTTTTTGCACCTTCAATATTTGAAGGAAGTTTTTCTTCAAGATGAGCGGTGTTTAAGAATGCAAGAGTATGACCAGCAACGTCATCAATAGCTTGAACTATAATATATCTGTTTGATTTATAAATAGTTACTCTTGGCATTTCAGCCGTTCCGCTGATTCTACCTCTAACTCTTCTTTTTCTTTTAAGTCTTCTTAAGTCTCTTTTTGCTAATGCTTTACTTCTTCTCATCTCTCACCCTTATTTTTTAGCTGTTTTACCAGCTTTTCTGATTATAACTTCATCAACATATTTAACACCTTTACCTTTATAAGGTTCAGGTTTTCTGAAGCTTCTGATTTCCGCTGCCACTTGTCCAACTTGTTGTTTATCACTTCCTTTTACGGTAATGATATTTTTTTCAACGGTAATAGTTATCCCCTCAGGGATTTGATATTCAATCGGATGAGAATATCCAAGTTGAAGTTCAAGAACATTACCTTTAACAGCTGCTCTATAACCAACCCCGTTGATTTCAAGTTTCTTTTCAAAACCTTTAGTAAGTCCGATAACCGCGTTATTTGCTAACGCTCTTACCGTTCCCCACATAGCTTTTGAGAATTTTTCTTCATTAACAGGTTCAAATGTTAAGGTATCACCTTCGATATTTACCTTAACAACACCTTTAGTGTCAATTTCTTTACAATCTTGGCCTTTACAAATAATTAATTTATTCCCTTCAAGCTTAGCTTCAAGGCCAGAAGCTAACTTTACGGGCTGC
Organism: Caminibacter sp.; assembly: GCF_053999135.1. NCBI lineage: Bacteria > Pseudomonadati > Campylobacterota > Epsilonproteobacteria > Nautiliales > Nautiliaceae > Caminibacter > Caminibacter sp. The sequence goes on along the minus strand of NZ_JBMXVQ010000025.1, from coordinate 15,348 downwards.
TTACCAATTCTACTCATTAAAGCTCTCCTTATTAATTTTTACCAAATACTACAAATAACTTCGCCGCCTACTTTTTGTCTGTAAGCTTCATCATTAGGCAACACGCCTTTATTTGTAGAAACAACCAACGTACCAAAACCATTTTTAAAGTTTTTAATATCTTGATAACCTTTATAAACCCTTCTTCCAGGCTTTGAAACTCTTTTTACTTCGTTAATTACTGAGTTTCCGTTTTCATCATATTTTAAAGTAACGTTAATAAATTTTTTATTTCCATCTTCGATAACTTTAAAAGTTTCAATATAACCTTTTTCTTCGAAAACTTTTAAAACATCTTCCATAAGTTTTGAGTGGTTTAATTTAGTAACCTCCAACCCTCTCATAGAAGCGTTTCTGATTCTTGTTAATCCATCTGCAATAATATCATTCATCATTGTGGCATCCTTTTACCAGCTTGCTTTTTTTACACCAGGGAGTAATCCCTCGTTTGCCATTTTTCTAAGGCAAATTCTACAAATACCAAAATCTCTATAAACAGAGTGAACCCTACCACAAATAGAGCATCTTGTATATGCCCTAACTTTAAATTTAGGTTTTCTTTTAGCTTTAGCAATCATACTTTTTTTTGCCATTTTACTTTCCTTTTGTAAATGGGAATCCGATAAGTTCAAGCATTCTTTCAGCCTGTTTATCGTCTTCAGTTGTCGTTGAAATATTAATATTCATACCGTGAACTTTAATAATATCGTCATAATCAACTTCTGTAAACACAAGTTGCTCATCAAGACCGAAGTTGAAATTACCTCTTCCGTCAAAACCGTTTCTGTTAACACCTTTAAAGTCTCTAACTCTCGGAAGAGCAATCGAAATTAGTTTTTGTAAGAAGTTCCACATCATATCGCCTCTAAGTGTAACTTTAACACCTACAGGCATACCTTCTCTTACTTTAAATCCCGCTACTGATTTTCTAGCAGGAGTAATAACGGCTTTTTGCCCAGTAATAATTGTTAATGTATCAGCTACGCTTTGAAGGAACTTTTTATCTCTGCTTCCCTCACCTACACCGGCACTAACAACGATTTTTTCAAGGTTAGGAATAAGCATCGGATTTTTAATATCGAATTCTTCAACAAGCTTAGGTCTAACTTCGTTATAGTATCTCTCTTTTACTTCAAATGTTCTAGCCATTGCCTTAACCTTCTACTTTTTTTACGTTAGAGATGTGAATAGGTTTTTCGATATATTCAAATCCACCTTTTGGGTTTTGTTCAGTTGGCTTAACAGCCTTTTTAACAATATTCACACCTTTAACTATAACTTTAGCTTCTTTAGGAATAACTTTTAAAACTTCACCGATTTTGCCTCTATCATCTCCAGCGATAACTTTTACGCTGTCGCCTTTTTTAATTTTGAATTTAGGAGGCTGATTTTTTCTAGCTGCCATTATAACACCTCCGGAGCAAGTGATGTAATTTTTTGGAAACCTTCATATCTAACTTCTCTAGCAATAGGTCCAAAAATACGAGTTCCAACAGGTTCTTTTTTAGCGTCAATAATTACCGCCGCATTATCATCAAATCTGATTAAAGAACCGTTTTCTCTTTGAAGTTCTTTTTTTGTTCTAACTACAACAGCTTTAACAACCTGACCTTTTTTAATTTTACCGTTTGGAAGGGCTTTTTTAACAGAAGCGACAATAATGTCACCAACTCTTGCGTATCTTCTTTTTGACCCTCCCAAAACTTTAATACACATAATTTCTTTAGCACCGCTGTTATCAGCGACTTTTAGTCTTGTAAATGGTTGAATCATTCTTATTCTCCTCTCTCAACAATTTCTTTAAGAACGAACGTTTTTCTTTTAGAAATTGGTCTATGCTCAATAGCAGTTACAATATCACCAACATTAGCAGCATTTTCTTCATCGTGAACTAGGTATTTTTTGAATTTTTTAACAATTTTATGATATTTAGGGTGTAAAACTTTTCTTTCAACTAAAACGTTGATAGTTTTATCACCCGTTTTTTTAATAACTTTTCCTTGAATAACTCTTTTAGGCATTAGTTACCCCTTTTCATTCTCATCGCAGTTTTAATTCTTGCGATGTCTTTTCTAATTTTTGAAACCAAAGATGTATCTTGTAGCTGCATAGTTTTAAGTTTCATTCTTGTTTCGAAAAGTTCCATTTTTTTATTTTTTAAAAGTTCTTGAAGCTCTGATTCACTTTTTTCAACAAGTTCCGCTACATTAAGTTTAGTATAGCTCATTTTCACTCTCCATAGTTACGATTTTTGTTTTAAAAGGTAATTTAGCAGCTGCAAGAGTTAATGCTCTAATAGCAGTGTTGTTATCAACACCTGTAATTTCAAAAATAATTCTTCCAGGTTGAATATTCATTACCCACTCTTCAACACTACCTTTACCTTTACCCATCCTAACACCGACAGGTTTTGCAGTTAAAGGTTTATCAGGAAATACTCTAATCCAGATTTTTCCAGTTCTTTTCATAGTTCTACTTAGAGCTACCCTTCCAGCTTCAATCTGTCTTGAATTAATTCTTCCAAGTTCAAGGGCTTTTAATCCGTACGTTCCAAATGCAAGGCTGTTTCCTCTATATGCCTTACCTCTATTTCTACCTTTTTGTTGTTTTCTGTACTTAGTTCTTTTTGGCATTAACATGTCTGCGTCCTTTTCTTCTTCTTTGAGGTCTTCTCTCCTCTGTTGAAGATTCTACTGGTTGTTGACCTTTTCTTTGAAGAACCTCACCTTTGAATATCCAAACTTTTACTCCGATAATTCCATAAGTTGTTAAAGCTTCTGCAAATCCGTAGTCAATTTTAGCTCTTAATGTATGTAGAGGAACTCTACCCTCAAGATACCATTCAGTTCTAGCCATTTCGGCTCCGTTAAGTCTTCCTGAAACTTGAACTTTAATACCTTTTGCTCCGGCTTTTAGAGCGTTTTGAATAACTTTTTTCATAGCTCTTCTAAACGCTACCCTTCTTTCAATCTGAGTGGCAACGTTTTCAGCCGCAAGCTGAGCACTAAGCTGAGGCTTTCTTTCTTCTTTAATATTAAGAATAAGTTCTTTATCGCCAATTAATTTTTGAAGTTCTTTTTTAAGAGCCTCAACTTCGCTACCGCCTTTACCGATAATAATTCCAGGTTTTGCAGCAAAAATCGTAATTCTAACTTTTTTTGGCGTTCTTTCGATAATAATATCGCTAACACCTGCATAATAAAGTTTTTTCTTTAAAAATTTTCTAAGCTCGTAATCGTTTAATACGTTTTCAGGCATAGTGTTATAGTTAATAAACCATCTACTTCTCCAGTTTCTGTTAATACCAAGTCTTAGTCCGATTGGATTTGTTTTTTGACCCATTAGCTTTCCTTTTCAACTTCTACGTAAATATGAGCTGTAGGTTTTTGAATTCTACTTGCCATACCTCTTGCTCTTGGTCTAAATCTTTTAAGATATGGACCTCTATCAACTGTACATTTTTTTACTACAACCTCATTTGCATCAAAACCGCCGTTTGCTACAGCACTTGCAAGAACTTTTGCAATAACTCTAGCCGCTTTATTTGGCATAAATTCCAATTTCGCAAGTGCTTCTTCTGCGTTCATTCCCTGAATTTCTCTAGCAATCAGTCTGGCTTTAGTTGGTGAAAGTCTGATAAATTTTAATACTGCTTTACTCATCACCTATCCTTACTTACCTATTTTCTTTTGAACAGAACCTTTATGTCCTCTAAAAGTTCTAGTCGGTGCAAATTCACCAAGTTTAAATCCAACGTGTCTTTCCGTAATATAAACGGGAACAAAATCTCTTCCGTTATGAACATTAATTGTCAAACCTATCATTTCAGGAGTAATAGTACTTCTTCTTGACCAAGTTTTAATAGGTTTTGGATTTTTTTCTTCTTTTGCTTTAAGTACTTTTTTCATTAAATGGTCATCTACAAAAGGACCTTTTTTTAAACTTCTAGCCATGAGCTATCCTTATTTCTTTCTTCTTGAAATTATATATTTATCGCTTGGTTTTTTCTTACGAGTTTTATAACCTTTAGTAGGCATTCCCCAAGGCGTAACAGGATGGTTACCTTTACTTCTACCTTCACCCCCACCGTGTGGATGGTCGATTGGGTTCATTGCAATACCTCTTGTTTGAGGTCTGATTCCAAGCCATCTGCTTCTTCCGGCTTTACCGATTGTAATATTTTGATAATCAGCATTTCCTACAGTACCGATTGTAGCCATACATTCACCAAGAATCTTTCTCATTTCACCACTTGGAAGTCTAAGAATTACGTATTTTCCCTCACGTCCCATAATTTGGCAGCTGTTTCCGGCACTTCTTGCGATTTGTCCGCCTTTTCCAGGCTTCATTTCAACATTGTGAACAACAGTACCAACAGGAATATTTTTAAGTTTCATCGCATTCCCAGGTAAAATATCAAGACCGGCTTCCGCCGCCATTACCGTATCGCCGACTTTAAGACCTTCCGGTTGGATAATGTATCTTTTGTCACCATCAGCATAGCTGATTAGACAAATTCTACAGTTTCTGTAAGGATCATATTCGATAGTCATAACTTTACCAGGAACACCGAATTTATTTCTTTTAAAATCGATAATTCTATAAAGTTTTTTATGTCCGGCTTCTCTGTGGCGAGAAGTAATTCTACCTTGATTGTTTCTTCCCGCTTTTGCCGGAAGTTTGATTAATAATTTTTTAACCGTCGGTTTTGAAGTAATATCACTGTTATCAAGTGTACTCATAAATCTTCTTGACGGTGTATATGGTTTATATGTTTTTACTGCCATCTTCTATCCTTATACACTTAGGCTTTCAAGTTTTGCATCTTCAGGTAATTTAACATAGAATTTTTTATAATCAGGTCTTTTACCTTCGATTCCTCTAAATCTTTTCACTTTTCCTTTTTGTCTAAGTGAATTTACCTTAACAGGTGTAACACCGAAATACTCTTTAAAAATCTGTTTAAGTTGATTTTTAGTAACTTTTGGTGACGTTTGAACTACTAAAACGCCTTGCTCTTGTAAATTAAGAGCTTTTTCCGTATAAACGATTGATTTAATATCTGTAATATCCGCCATAGCTTAGCCCTTTATAACTTTATCAAATGCAGCTTCATCAAAAATAATGCTTTTGAATACGCTTGCATAATATGCGTTTAATTCTTCCGGTGTAATAATATATACGTTTGGAATATTTCTAAATGCTAAAAATGTTTTTTCATCCATTTCGTCAACAACAATTAAATAATCTCTTTCATTAAAGTTATTTAACCATTTTTGAGCATCTTTAGTTTTTCCGGATTCAATTTTAATTCCAGGTACAACATATAATTTTTCATTTTCAGCTTTTTCGTTAAGTGCGTATTTAAGCGCAACTCTTTTTTGTTTTTTATTAAGTTTTTGTGACCAGTCTCTTTCGTTTCTTGGTCCATGAGCCACACCACCACCAACAAAATGAGGCGCTCTGATTGAACCTTGTCTAGCTCTTCCTAAACCTTTTTGTCTAAATGGTTTTTTTCCACCACCGCTAACTTCACCTCTTGTTTTAGTATGAGCCGTTCCCGCTCTTTGATTAGCCAAATAAGCTTTCACATAAAGGTAAAGGTTATGCGGATTTATGTTTTGAAAGTCTTCAGGTAACTGATTAATTTTTTTAATTTCTACGCTCATTTCACAATCCTTACTTTTCCAAAACTTCCGTTTGCTCCCGGAACGCTTCCTTTAATTACTAAAACACCCATTTCAGGGTCAAATTCTACTACTTCAGCGTTAACTGTTACGTTTTTGTTTCCATAATGCCCCGGCATTTTTTTACCAGGCATAACTCTCCCTGGGAATTCACAGTTACCAATTGACCCAGGCGCTCTGTGAAATCTTGAACCATGGCTTCCAGGTCCTCCGCCAAATCCATATCTTTTTACAACACCTTGAAAACCTCTACCTTTGCTTTTAAAAGTAAGTTTTACTTTTTTTGCTTCTTTTAGAGGCTCAAGAGACAAATCTCCAGCTTCAGTGTTAGCTACCGCTAATTCTACGAATCTGTTAAATTCTTTACTTAGCCCGTATTTTTTTTGCATACCTTCAATAGGCTTAGTTACTTTTTTACCTTTAGGATAAGCAACCAATGCTTTTCCGTCTTCTTTAACTTCGCAAACTTTTGCAGGTACTATTTTTAATAACGTAACAGGGATACTTTTCTCTCCTACTGTTCTACTCATTCCGATTTTTTCAACTATAAATTCCATTCAATTCTCCTTAACTTAATGCCCTAACTTCTACATCAACCTCTGGTGCCAACTCTAGCTTCATAAGTTGGTCAACAGTATCAGGTGACGCATTAACAACATCAATAAGTCTTCTGTGAATTCTGATTTCAAATTGTTCTCTTGAATCTTTATTGATGTGAGGTGATCTTAAAACTGTATATCTTCTGATTTTAGTAGGTAGAGGAATTGGTCCCTTTACTTCCGCACCAGTTCTTTTAATAGCATCTGTAATAATAGAAACCGCTTTATCAAGCACTCTGTGGTCATATGCTTGTAATTTGATTCTGATTTTTTCCATTTTCTTCCTTTTTAAAGATCTCGTGGTTTGCCACGCTGTTTGGAGTTGAAATTATAAGGGATTTTTAAGTTTTAATCAAGAGAAAACAGAGGGATTTTTTCCTTATTATAAGGAAAAAGAAAAGAATAACACAATCTAAGAATGCTTGATTTTCGGGTGAAATGCATTTTTATTTATATATTCCACAGCCTCATCCACATCATCAGTTACAATAAAAAGTTTTTTATCCCCTTCATCAATATAACCGTATTCAAGCATCGTGTCGAAAAACTTCAAAAGCGGCTTATAAAATTCACTTCCGAAAAACACAACCGGGATTTTACTCATTTTTTTTGTCTGTATTAAAACCAAAACTTCGCTTAATTCATCGAGCGTTCCAAAACCTCCGGGCATCATAACGGTTCCAACACTGTATTTTAAAAATGTAACCTTTCTAGTGAAAAAATATCTAAATTTAAGAGGAATTTTTACATACGGATTTATATGTTGTTCGTGAGGAAGCTCAATATTAAGACCTATACTGATTTTTGCGCCTTTATTGGCAGCTTCCATAATCCCAGGACCTCCGCCGGTAAGTATGGCAAAACCTTTTTCACTGAGTTTTTTTGATATTTCGGTTGCTTTTTCATAATAAAAACTCCCAGGCCTTTCTCTTGCACTCCCGAAAATCGAAATTGCAGGAGGAATATCCTCTAGCTCTTCAAATGCATCTGTAAAGTCACTAAGCACCCTAAACATTCTCCACATATCTTTTGTCAAATCTCTATTGTCTAAAAACTCTTTTTGTATGTCTTTCATTTTTATCCTTCTACAAAATAAGATTAAATTTGAGCGGGGAAGCGAATTTAACTGTTTTTTTCTTTTTCAAGTTGTAAATAGATACATTCAAAAAGTTCATTTGCATCAAATTTTTCTAATAAATAAGCCACCCTTTCTTTAAATTCACTAAAATCAATATATTTACACACTTTTTCAATCTGCTCTTTAAGCCATATCTTAACCCAATATTCATACGAATAATCAAAATGTAAGCTGCTGATATTATAATCGTCTATAATGTAAAACCCCAACAACAAATTTATTAAACCGCTTACATCATACTCTTTTATTTTAATATCTATTTCCGTTTCAAAAATATCCAAAGAAATCTTTACTATTTCATATTCGTCAAAATTATCATAATCATCTATAAAATAATCAATATCCATACCGTAAATTAAGCTTTTTATTTCCCTTGCTGTCAATTTTACTTTGTTTTCTATGCTTAAGTTTTTTTTAACAAACTCCAAATACTCTTTTTTAATATCTTCTCTTTCTAAAAGTTTATCGAAAAAAGCCCTTTTTATACTTTCAATATCCGCCACTTTTTACCTTTACACTAAATCCTCAAAATCCTCTTTATATTTTAAATAATTTTTTTCAAACCATTCATCAATTTCCACAGTATAATATCCGCCTTTGTTAAACTTATTGTCAAATTCTTGAAAACTCATGCCTTCTTTAATAGCCAAAATAAAATATCTAACTCCCGGATTGTCATTAGGATTCATTTCCAGTAATTTTTTAAATAAATTTAACGATTCATCAGTTCTTTCCATTTTCCACAGGTAAATTCCGTAATTAACCAGCAACCTTATAATCGGTCTGTTTTCCATCCATCCCCATTCCATCACATCAGGCCACTCGCCAAACTCATCAATAAACATTTTATCAATCTTTTTATACCCCTTTTCCAATAATTTATACGCCTCTTTTATTTCACCCTTTTGCAGTAAAAGAAAATATAAATCCAAATAAACCTCAAAACATTTCGGATTTCTTTTTATAAAATTTTTCAGTTTTTTTTCCGCTTCATCAACAGGTAACGTTTCCAATTTGTCTGAAAGGCTTTGATACTTAATACATTTTGAATTATCAAATACAAATTCCATTGAATACTGCTTAAAAGGCTTTCCTTTTCTTTTTATAACTTTTGCTTCTTTTAAATCCATATCGACTTTCTTTTTAAAATCAATTATAAAATGCCACATATCCCCATAATCAAAAATCATCGTCATCCGCTGTTTTTCTTCTTTAAACACATCTTTTATTAAAGTGTTTTTTACCCCTTTACAATTGCTTTCCATTTCTTCATCGGCAAAAAGTTCATAACAGTTTTTTGATTCCCTTATTTTTTTCCAGTTATCATAAAATCCAAAAGCATGGTCGTTTTCAAAATCAAAACTTTTTAATATTACATCAGCAAAATCCTCTAACGTGTAATCTGCCGGTACCAATATCTCAACTGTTGGCATTCCCCTTAATTTCGGAAAATCAAAATATCCGTTTTGAATTACTCTAAACTGATACATTTCCCTTCCTTTTTTCTAATTTTATTACCAAATTATACCAATTCTAAAAATAAACAGAGCATTTCTTTAAGAAAAGACAGGGAAAAGATGGAAAAAAAGTTAAGTTGGATTTTTATTAGATTTGAGTATTAGCAGTTTCAGTTAAAAAGTAAGACCCCTTATCTTTTCACAAAAGGATTTTTAGGTTTTATATCAAGCGTATAGCCTAGCACTCCGAGTATTCTATCAAGAGTGGCAATACTGATTTTTGTTAAATTCCCGTTTTCAAGTTTTGAGAGTGTCGCTCTTGAAATTCCCGATTTTTTTGCTAATTCTTCCTGTGAGATTTTTTTTTCTTTTCTTAATGTTTTAATTTTTTCGCCAAGTTCGAATAATATCATCCGTTATCTCCTTGTTTTGCCAGCTATCAAGCATTCTTTTACCGATAATCTCAAAATACGGAATAAAATCATATTCGGTTATATAAAATTTTTGAGTATTCGGAAGCGAAAGAGAAATGGAACTACTTAAATCAAAGTTTTTATATTCTAAAATATATCTTTTATTTTCAGCCTGAAGTGTTGCTATAAATTTATCATGATGAAAAATATCAATCATTGCTTACCTTTGTATAAATCACTTTACAAGTATATATAAAAAATGCAAAATGTAAAGCAATTTATACAATAAAGAATTTAAAACATAAAAACTTATGTATAAGTTTTTAAAATTGTTATGATTTTTTACTGTCCATTTTTCATTTTACATTTTTATCCTTTAGAACAGTTTTCCCATTCTTCTGTATCCCAAATAAAACAAAACCGCACCTATTACAATCTCTCCGGTAAAATAAGGCAGTAAATCTATAAATTCAGTTCCCCTGAAAAATATGGACTGGGCACCTTCTATGTAATATTTAACTGGTGAGATTATACTTAGTTTTTGAAGCCAAGGCGCCATTGAATGAATCGGCGTCCATGCCCCGCTTAAAAACAAAAGCGGCATAATAACCAAAACGGTATATTGGGAAACTTCAAGGACGCTGTTTGAATAGGCGGCGATTACAAGGGCAATTCCTCCCATAGCCATTATAAAGAAAAACGTTAAAAGGAAAAAATAAAACAGATTTCCGTTTATCGGCACCCCGAACACCCCAAACAGTATAAGCCCTATTCCCATTACAAGGCCTACCGTTATTATAAAAATCTGCGAAAAAATTTTAGCAAACATAATCAACGCACCGTTTGCCGGCATCAAAAGCATAATATCCCATGTCCCGGCTTCTTTTTCCCTTACGAACACAACCGCTATTAAAACAAGGCTTAACATCGTCACTACGCTTAAAAGTTCGCTCAGACTCATAAACCATTTTGAATTTGAGTTTGGATTAAAAAGTTTATAAATTTTTACATCCACAGGCATTTTACCGTCAATCATGGAATATATCGTCTGTGTTAAATACTGAACGGACACTTCTGCCTGAGCTGCCGCGGTGGAATCTATAATTACATTAAGCTGGGCTTCTTTTTTTCTAATAAAGTTTTTTTCAAAATCCTTATCAAAAACAATCCCGACCATTATCTCTTTGTTAAACACCGCTTCTTTAAGCTCTTCTTCATTTAAAAACCTTTTCGGTTTTTTAAATTCGGGAGCGTGCAGATGGGCTAAAATCTTCTGCGGCAAAAGCTCTCCCGAATAGTTAACATACCCTACGGTTACGTTTCTAGGCTTTACCTCAATTCCCTGTCCCGCTATATAAATATCAAACGTAAAAGCGTAAATCAGTATAAAAACAAGCATTACGTTTCTTAGAAACACAAGAATCTCTTTTTTAAAAACGGCTAAAAATTTTTTCATTTAAGCTCCTTTTTTAAAAGCAGCGAACCGATAAAGAGTAAAGCGGCGGCATAAAAAATCAAAATAAAAAAGTATTCCACATTTTTTGGCGAATTAAATCCCTGAGCTATTAAAAAAGAATCATACAAAAGATGATTGTAATACATTACAGGAAAGAGATGCGCTTCTATATAACTCTCCCCTGTCATCGAAGAAATTGGCATAATAATACCGGAATACAAAAACCCGGGGATTACCGTAATAAGCACCGTTAAAACAAGGGCTGTCACCTGACGCGATGTAATAATGGATACCAACAGCCCTATACCGATACTGATAACAATATATATTTCACTTGCCAAAAAATAAAGCAGAAAACTTCCCTTAAAGGGAACTTTAAAGATATAAACGGCTATTAAAAAGAGAATAAACGTATTAAAAGAATATAAAACAAAAGGCGGGGTCAGTTTTGCTATTAAAAACTCTATTTTTGAAACGGGGGATGAATAGAAATTAAAAATAGTTCCGATTTCCTTTTCTTTTACAATTAAAAGCGCTGCCAATATTGCCGGGGCTATAAGCATAGTAAGCCCGATAAGTCCGGGAACTATCCCGTTTTCATCGCGCATGGATTCGTTAAAAAAATTTCTCTGATTTATCTTAAAAGGCACCTTAACGCCGTTTTTTTCAAGCTGATTTAAAAACACCCCCTGAACGTATCCTTCAAGAGTCGTGGCCCTAAGAGGAAAACTTCCGTCGATATATACGGCAACCTCGGAATCGCGGGAGTGCATCAGATTTTTTTCAAAATTATGGGGGATTATTATAAACAAATCGGCTTTGTTCTGCTTTATAAGCCTTAAAGCCTCATTATCGGTAATATTTAATACCTTTGTATCAAAATATTTTGTGGTGCTGAACGCCCTTATGATTTCCTGAGACATTTTTGTATTGTCCCTGTCGATTATCACCGTTCTTGAATGCGTAACCTCCATTCTGATACCGTATCCGAATAATATAATAACCATCACAGGGATTAAATATACCATTACAATCATTTTAGAGCGCCACAAATCTATAAACTCTTTTTTTAAATACGCTTTTACCACCCCTAGTTTCATTTGTTCTCCTCATAATATTTGATAAAAATCTCTTCAAAAGAGAGTCCCGGGAATTTTTCATGAAGTTTTTTAACTTCTTCATCCACAATTTTTTTACCTCTTTTTAACACCACAACCCTGTCGCAGTATTCCGCTTCACTCATATAATGGGTGGTAATGAGAATTGATATTTTCCATTTTTCTTTAATTTCCCTTAAAAACCTCCAAAAAGTAGCCCTTGCTATCGTATCCACCCCGCTTGTAGGCTCATCCAAAAACAATACCACAGGTTCGTGTAAAAGGGCGACTGAAAGTGAAAACCTCTGGTTTATCCCAAGAGGCAGGTCTTTTGGAAAATCGTTTAAATATTTTTTAAATCCGAAAAGCGTTGAAAAGTATTCGATTTTTTCTTTTGTTTCTTTAGGACTTAAATCATGCATTTTGGCAAAATACTCCATATTTTCTTTAATGGTCATCTCTTCATATAAAGCAAACCTCTGAGACATATAGCCTATTTTGCTTTTAAGCTCAAGTCTGTCTTCATAAGATTTTATTCTTTTTCCAAGCAGATACAATTCCCCCTCATCAATCGGATAAAGTCCAAGAAGCATTTTAATAAAGGTGGTTTTCCCAGCTCCATTTGCCCCAAGAAGTCCTAAAATCTCTCCGCTTTTTAGCTCTAAATCTATATGGTCGTCCGCTACAAAATTTCCGAATTTTTTGGTAAGTCCTACCGCTTTTACTACAACTTCAGGAAGTTTAACATCTTTTTCTTCCAAGTTTATTTTCAAGTTTTTTTTGCCTTTTTTAAGCGCATTTACAAAAAATACACCTTCAAGCAAAGGAGGGGCTTTTTTTAAATTAAGAGGCTTTAAACAGTATGTTCTGTTATTAAAACTAAAGCACTCTTCACTTTCAATTTCTCCTTCATACGTATAATCTTTTATACTCTCTTTAAGCTCCTCGGCATTTCCTTTTGCTATAACTTCACCCTCATCAAACAAAAGCAGTTTATCCATCTTTTCGGCTTCTTGCATGTAGGCTGTGGAAATAAGCGCGATTATCCCTTCTTTCTTTCTAACCCCGTCAACTATATCCCAAAGCTCTCTTCTGCTTATCGGGTCAACCCCTGTTGTCGGTTCGTCTAAAATTAAAAGTTTAGGGCGTGGAAGAAGTGCTAATATGAGTGAAAGTTTCTGTCTCATTCCACCGCTTAGATGTCCGGCAAGTCTGTCCTGAAACTCATAAAGACCTGCCATTTTTAAAAGGCGTGTTTCATATTCTATGTCTCTTTTGACTTCTCTGATGTTTCTAAAAAATTCAAAATGCTCTTTTACACTTAAATTATCATACAAAACAAGCCCAAGTCCTTGAGGCATAAGTGAAAGATAAGGTTTTATTTTTTCGGCTTCTTTCGGGGAATGATAGGCATACCCGTTAAATATAATCTCCCCTTCAAATCTTTTAACCCCGGCAATTGCATGCATTGTCGAGCTTTTCCCTGAACCGTCCGCTCCTATAAAACCTATAATCTCACCGCTGTCGGCTTTAAAACTTACATTCCTAACACCTACAACATTTCCATATTTTACCGTAACGTTTTTTACTTCAAGCATGGCTGTGTATTGGTTATTGGTTTATTGGTATATTTGTTATTAGTATATTGATTATTTAATTTTCCATTTTTCATTTTTCATTTTCCATTTATTAAAGTTCCGGTAATTCGTCAAGAGATTTTGGCAAACTTCCGTTTCCTATCAAAATAACTCCCGTTGCGGGAAGCCCTAATTTAAGATAAGGATTCGGCTCGGTTGGTTTTAATCTGACTTCATACACTCTTGTAACCCTGTCACTCTTAACGGCAACCTCTTTTGGAGTAAATTCGGCTTTTTTGGCAATTCTGCTAACTATTGCCGGAATCGGGTCATTTGGGAAAGAATCGAGGAAAATTTCTGCTTTGTCTCCAAGTTTTATTCTTCCGTTTGTAATCTCATCAACAAATACAACCACATAAAGTTCTTTTGGATTAATTAAGGAAGCAACCGGCATTCCGGCTCCTAAAACTTCGCCTTTTTGTGCAATTTTGGTATCCACGTATCCGTTAACAGGGGATTTAATTGTGAGTTTGTCAATAATTGTCTGAACTTCATCCCTTTGAGCTTTAAGGGCATTTATTGCGTTTTTAAGCGCTTTTATGTTTTCTTTTGCGGCAATTGCCGTGTGTAAGTCGTCTTTTGCGATTTTTATAGCAATTAAAAGAGCTTCTTTTTGTTCATTCAAAGCTTTTAGTTTTTTTAAGTCTGTTCTTGTTTTAAGTCTTGCCATTTCAAGCTGATGAGGCTCCACCTGTTTTTTAGTAACTAAATTTTTTATTCTTTTTTCATCTTTTTTATCCTGGGCGATTACAAGTTTAAGTGATTCAATCTGGGCTGTTAGGGCGTTTAGCTCTTTTTGTTTTGCCGCAACTCCTTTTTTAGCTTTTTTAATGGTGTCGTTTATTTTAACCGTTGTGAAATTAAGCTCGTTTTCTTTTGCCTTTATCTGATTTTCAATAGCTTTTAGTTTATCCTGATATTCTTTGGAATCCAAAACGGCTATAACTTCACCTTTTTTAACCTCATCTCCCATATCAACATCGATTTTGACAACCCTCCCGGGATACTTGGTATTTACGTTTATCAAATCCCCGTCAACCTTACCGATAGCCTGCACTAGATATGGCGGCAGTTCTTTTGGGTTTAGTTTCAAGTATATCAAAACTGCGGCAGCCGCCGTAAGAGCCACTATTATTCCTATTACAATTTTTCTATTCATCATATCCTCCGTTAAGTTTAAGTTTTACATTCAAAAAGAAAATCTGCGCTTTTATAGCCTCTTTTTTTGCCCTGGCTTCGGCAAGTTTGGCAATAGCGTCGTTTAAATCGCTGCTGTCTTCTAGTCCCTCTTCAAATTTCGCTCTTATATATTCATAATAACTCTCCCTTGCCTCAACTTCTTCTTTTGCAGCTTTAAGCCTATAAAAAAGAGCTTTTAGAGTATCTAAGTCGTTTTGATAATTTGTTTTAACCTGATTTAAATAATCTTTATAATAAATCATATATGTGCTTTTAGCGAGTTTTGCCATTTGTAAAGTCGCCTTTTTTTCTCCTGCGTCAAACAGATTGTATTTAACGCCTAAAGCTATATATGATTTGTCGATATTTTGGTAATCGTTATCGCTTAATACCATATTGTCGGCTTCTCTTTTAATCCCGGCCTCAACGCCTATTTGGGGATAGTATTTTGATTTTGCAAGTTTTATGTCTTTATCTTTTATTTTCAGCGTCTCTTTTATGGCTTTAATGTCGGGTCTGTTTTCAAATTTCGGAGGCAGGTTGTATTTTTGTACGGATATTGCGTCGATTTTTGATACCTTTTTGTTTATAAGATAGCTTAGGAGATTTAAAAGCGAAGACTTTTGAGCCTTAGTCTCTTTAATTA
>NZ_JBMXVQ010000024.1:0-12838 GCF_053999135.1 Caminibacter sp. | reverse complement strand
TAAAATTTTTATTACTTTTTAATAATTTTTTCTTATTTTTTTGAAACTTATTAAAAAGAACAAATAAAGTATGTTAAAATCCTTTTTGTAAGAAGTTCGGTTTTTTATAAGATAATTTTTATTAAGTAATTTTTTTTAATTTTTTAATTAAGGTTATAAAAGGCGGCTTCTTATAAATTTAATTAATAAGGGAGCAATTTGGGTTTTAATTAAAATTTTTGTTTTAAACCGACATTTCGCACCTCATTTAAAATATCAAGCATTCTGACTCGCTTTTTTTAAAAAATTATACAATAGATTTGAGTAATTTCAAGGTTTCTTTAAACTTAAAGAGCTGATTTGGCGGCTGTTTTAAGAAGTTTTCCATAGCCTGTTTTTTGGTTATGGCTTCGTCAAGTTCGGGGTCTACACCTTTTTGATAAGCTCCTATTCTTATTAATACTTCATTTTCTTTAAGGAGTGCATAAAGACGTTTAAATTTTTGGGCTTTTTGCAGATGTTCCGGGGTTACTACATTGCTCATAACCCGGCTTGCGGATTTAAGGATGTTTATAGGAGGATATATTCCGTAATCGGTAAGTTCTCTGTCTAATAAAATATGTCCGTCAAGAATAGACCTTGCCTGGTCGGCTATCGGGTCTGCAGAAGTATCGTCTCCTTCTACAAGAACGGTAAAAAAAGCGGTTATGGAGCCTTTATTTTTTTCTTTTCCGGCTCTTTCCATAAGTTGGGGTAAAAGCATAATGGCGCTTGGAGGATATCCCTTGCTTGTTGGAGGTTCTCCCATAGCAAGTCCTATTTCTCTTTGGGCCATGGCAAATCTGGTTACGCTGTCCATTAAAAACAGTACGTCTTTTTTTTGGTCTTTAAAGTATTCGGCAACCGTCATAGCTGAAAAAGCCCCGTATTTTCTCATAAGGGCACTGTCGTCGCTTGTAGCCACTATTATAACCGTATTAGTTAAATCCCCTCCTAAATTATGTTCTATAAATTCGGGAATTTCCCTTCCCCTTTCTCCAATAAGGGCTATAACCTTGATTGAGGCTTCGCTTCCTTTTACTATCATACTCATAAGGGTGGATTTACCAACACCGCTTCCGGCGAATATTCCGAGTTTTTGACCTTTTCCGCATGTTAAAAGTCCGTCTATGGCTTTTACCCCTGTAGGAAAAACCTCGTTAATTACGCCTCTTTCAAGGGGGGAGATAGGCTTTTTGATAATAGGATATTTTGTTTTGTATATTATTGGTCCTTTTCCGTCTATAGGTCTTAAAAGAGGGTCAACCACTCTTCCAAGAAGACCGTCTCCTACCGGGACTTCCATGCCTCCTTCGTCGAGATATATTTTATCCCCTATTTTTATACCTTCAAGAAAAGAAAACGGGGTTACAATGAATTCTTTTTCTTCAACTCCCGTTACCATTCCTAAAACCTCTTTGTTTTTTGAAGAAATTTTTACTATATCCCCTATACTGGGACTAAGGCCGGTTGCTATAAGGTTAATCGGGTTTATTTTTTTTACAAACCCGAAAGGTTTTGAGAGGGGTTTTTGTTTAATAGTTTCTTTTATGTGTTTTAGGGTCAATCAATTCTCCTAAAAATGAGTCTGAACTGGTGCGTTTATTATATTAAAAAATTCTTCTCTTGTTTTTTCTTCAAGAAAAATACCTCTAAGGGCGCTGCTTGAAGTATAAGAGTGTTTTGTTTTGACTCCTCTCATCTCCATGCACATATGTCTGGCATGTATAACCACTCCAACGCCTTTTGGTTTAACAACTTCCATAATAGCATCTGCTATTTGTTCTGTTAGCTGTTCTTGTATTTGAAGACGTCTGGCAAAAACTTCCACCATTCTTGGGATTTTACTAAGTCCCACTACTTTTTTGTCCGGGATGTACGCTACGTGAACCCTTCCGAAAAATGGAAGAATGTGATGTTCGCACATTGAATAAAATTCTATGTTTCTAACTACTACCATTTCGTTATTGCTTGATTCGAATAAAGCTTCGTTAAGAACGTCTTTTGGATTTTTTGAATAACCGCTGCATATTTCTTCAAAAGCTTTTGCAACTCTTTTAGGAGTTTTTATAAGACCTTCTCTGTTTACATCTTCCCCTATGGCTTCGAGAATCATTTTTGTAGCGGTTTCTATTTTTTTTAAATCAACGCTCATAATCCATCCTTTTGAGTTTTGTAAACTTTTTTGGTATTATACCTTTTAAAAAAGGAATATTAATGGTTGAAGTACAAAAAATAGATTCTGCTAATAGTGTTATTAAAGCTAAAATAGATAATGAGACTTTAGAAAAGAAAAAAGAGAAAATAGCTAAAGAAATAGCTAAAAAAGCGAAAATCCAAGGATTTAGACCAGGAAAAGTTCCTGTAAAAGTAGTTAAAAAAATATATGCGGATGAAATAGAAAGAGATGCCGTAAGCGAAGCTGTAAGAGAAGTTCTTGATGAAGGGATTAAACAGCTTGGCGCTGTGGATGTAATCGGAGAACCTCAAGTAACCAAATTTGATAAAAAAGAAGACGGAATAGATGTTGAAATCAACGTTTATACCAAACCTGAAATAAATATAGACGATTCTTATAAAGAGTGCGTGCCTGATGTTGAGCTTCCGGAAGTTAGTGAAGAGGAAATTCAAAAAGAGCTTGAAAATATAGCAAAAGCGGAATCAACAACAAAAATAAGCAATAAAGAAACTCTTGAAAAAGGTGATATAGCTGTAATTGATTTTAAAGGATATATCAACGGAAAACCGATGGAAAACGGAAGTGCTGAGAGCTATCCTCTTGAAATAGGAAGCGGAAGTTTTATTCCCGGGTTTGAAGAGCAGCTTGAGAGTATGAAAGTAGGGGAAACTAGAAAAATAAAAGTAATGTTTCCTGAAAATTACGGGGCAAAAGAGTTAGCCGGAAAAGAAGCGGAATTTGAGGTGACTTTACAGGAAATTCAGGAAAAAGTACCTGCTGAGATTAACGACGACCTTGCTAAAAAATATTTAAATAATGAAAACGCTACGGTTGAGGATTTGAAAGAGTATGTTAAAAATTCTATTCTTCAAAAGAAAAAAGCAGAAACGTATGCGCCTTTAAAAGAGAAAATTCTTGAATGTCTTGTTGAAAAATACGATATAGATTTACCTGAAAATATAGTAGAACAGGAAATTGAAGTTATCGTAGGTAATGAAGCCGCAAAACTAACTCCGGCCGAGCTTAAAGAACTTCAGACAAATCCTGAAAAACTTGAAGAATTTAGAAATAAGTTTAAAGACGAAGCAAAAGAGAGAGTAAAACTTACTTTTATTATAGATGCTATAGCTAAAAAAGAGGGTGTTGAGGTTAGTGATGAGGAACTTTCTCAAATTATTTTTTATGAAGCGTTAATGCAGGGACAAAATCCTCAAGATATGATAAAATATTATCAGGAAAACGGACTTATACCTGTACTTAAAATGAATCTTGTAGAAGAAAAACTGTTAAATAAACTTTTGGATGAAAAGGTTAAAAGTTGAGTGTTTTAATACCTACCGTTATAGAAAAAACGGGAAGAGGAGAGAGGGCTTATGATATTTATTCCCGCCTTCTCAAAGACAGAATTATTATGCTTCAGGGGGAAATCAACGACCATACTGCCAGTCTTATAGTGGCTCAGATGCTGTTTTTGGAAGCTGAAAATCCCGAAAAAGATATTTATCTTTATATAAATTCCCCAGGAGGCGTTGTAACCAGCGGATTTGCCATTTACGATACGATGAATTATATAAAACCGGATGTCGTAACTATCTGTATGGGGCAGGCGGCTAGTATGGGGGCGTTTTTGTTAAGCAGCGGGGCAAAAGGCAAAAGATTTGCACTCCCTCATGCCAGAATTATGATTCATCAGCCTCTTGGTGGAGCTCAGGGACAGGCAACCGATATAGAAATTCATGCAAAAGAGATTTTAAGAATGAAAAAAGAGCTCAATAAAATTTTGGCTGAAAATACGGGACAAAGCGTTAGAAAAATAGAAAAAGATACTGAAAGAGACTTTTTTATGAGTGCTGAAGAGGCGCTTAAATACGGACTTATTGATAAAATTCTTAAAAAAAGAGAGATATGATGGGTAGTAATAAATATTCAACTTCTTTTACGGCTCCTGATTTAAGTGATGCGACAACTCCTTTAGAGAAGTTTGCTAAGAAAGTACTGGATAAAATAATAGAGGAGGGGACTCCTCCTATTCCTTATTATTACAAAATATATTTTTTAAATATGCTTGACGAAGAGCCGCTTGAGTTCAGAAAACAGGTTTATGAGCTTATGTCGATTGAAGAGAGTAATGAATTAGAAAAAGATTTTGAGCTTGAAAAAAAACTTAAAGTTTCTTTTAAATATTCAAAAGAGCTCCTTCAACACACCGCTTTAATGTATAAAATTTCCGCTTCTGTAAAAGATTTGATAAAAAAACATCTTGAAGAGATTTCTCATATAACCTCTCCTAAAGCAATGGAAAAAATATTAAATCAGCTTTCTGTGAAAATTGACAATATTTATTCTAAGATGGAAAATGAACTAAAAACCGTAAAACAGCTTTACGCAAAAAACGTAGAAATAGTAAAGGATATCGAAAGCAATTCTATGTTTGACCAACGATACGGGGTTTATAACAAAAATTATTTTTTAAAAATTCTTAAAAAAGAGATATCTTTAATAGAAAAGTTTGCTCATACAAGTTCTATTGTAACTATAAAATTAAAAGATGAAATTGCCAAAAAACTTTTAAATGAAAAAAGCAGGATACTTGCAAATAGAAGTATTGCAAAAATTATTTTAAAAACTTCAAGAAGAACGGATGTTGTAGCCCATCTTGGAGACGGAATTTTTGCAATGCTTCTAAGACACACTGATAGAGTAGGAGCCGGTAAAACGGTTGAGAGGCTTGCCGATATGATAAGCAATTCGGCTGTATTTTTAGAAGGTGAAGAATTAGAACTTCAGATTGTAGCGGGTGTTGTTGAAATGAAAGAGAAAAAAACGCCTGATGAGTATGTGGCAAGTGCCCTTGAAGCTATGAAAAAGGCGGAAAAAGAAAATATACTTTATATTGTATATGAAGGTAAATAATGCCCCTTTTAGATATTGTGACATATCCTAATAAAATTTTAAAACAAATTTCAAAACCCGTTGAAAGATTTGATGAGGAACTTCATAAACTTCTTGACGATATGTATGAAACAATGATTGCCAAAAACGGCGTGGGACTTGCGGCTATACAGGTTGGGGTTCCTAGAAGGGCTCTTATTATAGATATAGGGGATGAAGAAGGAAAACAGTCTAAGAATACGTTAATTGAAGTTATAAACCCTGAGTTTTTGGTTTGGGATGGTATTCATAAAGATACGGAAGGGTGTTTAAGTGTCCCTGATTATTTTGACGAAGTGGAAAGATACGCAACCGTTAAAGTAAAATTTTTTGATAGATACGGAAAAGAGCATATTATGGATGCCGAAGGTCTTTTAAGTGTGGCTTTTCAACACGAAACAGACCATCTTGACGGGCATCTTTTTATAGAAAGATTAGATTATATTAAAAGAAAAAAATTTGAAAAAGAGTGGAAAAAACTATTAAAACAACAAAAACAAAAACGAAAAAAATAATTTCTTCCACTCTTAACGGGTTTGAAGGCAGAGTAGTTGAAGTTGAAAGTTCTTTTACTAAAGCTCTTCCGGGATTTTCTATAGTCGGTCTTGGTTCTCAGTCTATTCAGGAAAGTAAAGAAAGAGTGAAATCCGCTCTTTTAAACAACGATTATTCTTTTCCTCCTTTAAAAATTGTTATTTCATTAAGTCCTTCCGACTTAAAAAAAGAGGGCAGCCATTTTGATTTACCTATAGCGTTAAGTATTCTTTATCATAATACGGACATAAATTTAGACGAATATATGGTCCTTGGAGAACTTGGACTTGACGGGGCGCTTAAAGATACCGCTTCAATTTTTCCTCTTATTTTATCTTTAAGACCTGAAAAAGTAATTATTCCCATTGAAAGCGCAAAAAAGGTAGGTAATATTCCCGGAGTTGAAGTATACGCTTTTTCCCATTTAAGCGAGTTTGACGAATTTAAACCCCGAAAAATTGAAAAAAGCGAAATTCATTACGATTTTATTAAAATAGAGGGTAAAAAATATTTTTATGATGCCGAGTTTGAGGATGATTTTTGTGATGTTTTAGGACAAACAGGGGCAAAAGAAGCCGCTTTATATGCCGCAAGCGGATTTCATAATCTTCTTTTTGAAGGAAGTCCCGGAGTTGGAAAATCTATGATAATAAACAGGCTAAAAGAAATAATGCCCCCTATGGGTCTTGATGACATACTTAAAGTAGCCTATCTTGAAGCTATTGAAGGAAAAGAAGTTGATTTTTCTCCTAAGAGGCCTTTTAGGCATCCCATATATTCAAGTACGAAATCGGCTATTTTCGGAGGAGGGAGCAGGGGAGCGAAAATAGGGGAAATTGCTTTTGCTAATAAAGGAATGCTGTTTTTTGACGAGCTTCCATATTTCCAAAAAGATATTTTAGAAAATTTGAGGCTTCCTTTGCAGGATGGGAAAATGGTTATCAGCAGGGTAAACTCCAAAATAGAATATGAAACGGATATTTTGTTTGCTTCTGCTATGAATCCATGTCCTTGCGGTAATCTTTTAAGCCCTTTTAAGGAGTGCAGGTGTACCGATTTGGAAATCAGAAGATACAAAAACAGAATTAGTGAACCTTTGTATGACAGAATAGAAATTTATCATCAGATGATTGAAGATGAAGATGAATCAAGTATTTCTAGTAAAGAGATGTTTGAAAAGGTTTTGACGGCTTTTGAAATGCAAAAGGGAGAATTTAATGCCAATTTGAAAGAAAATTTTAAATTTTCTTTGGAAAACGAAGCATATGATATAATTAAAAAAGCCGTTAAGAATCTTGATTTGAGTAAAAGAAGCGAATTTAATATCTGTAAACTTTCAAAAACGGTGGCAAATACCAAAAAAAGAAATAAAATAAAAAAAGAAGACGTTTTAAAAGCTTTGAAATTCAGGAGGAAAAAGTGAAGCCTGTATTTAGAGAAGTATATTCTTTTGACAAAAAATGTTATGAAAAATACAGACTAACAGAAGATATTTTAATGGAACATGCCGCTTATGAAATGGCTTTGGAAATTTATCAAAACGTTCCTAAGGGAAGCGTGGTTAATATAGTTTCCGGTCCCGGAAACAACGGAGCTGATGGAATAACTCTTGGCAGGATTTTACATGGAGATTATTTAGTAAATCTTTATTTGCCGCTTGGGGTTAAATCGGATATGGCGAAGCTGCAGCTTGAGAGATTTAAAGCTGTTGGAGGAGAAATTAAAGAGGAATATCATAAATGTGAATGTTTGGTTGACGCTGTTTTCGGCAGCGGATTAAAAAGAGATTTGCCAAAAGAGATAGTATGTCTTATTAAAAAGATGAATAACGTAAACGCTTTTAAACTGGCTTGTGATATTCCTACCGGAATAGACGATAACGGTAATTTAAGACCGGTAGCTTTTAAAGCGGACGTTACCGTTACGATGGGAGCTGAAAAGCTTTCCCTTTACGCAGACGCGGCAAAAGATTACGTAGGAAGAATCAAACTTGCAAATCTTGGAGTCAGTTTTTCAAAATACAGAGGTAAAACCGATTATTACGTATGGGAAAAACGCGATTTAACCCTTCCATATAGAAAAAAACAAAATACACATAAACGTTCTTACGGTCATTTGGGAGTTTTGGTAGGAGAAAAGCCGGGAGCCGGAATTATGGCTGCAATGTCCGCTTTTAATTTTGGAGCGGGGCTTGTCAGCATTGTAAGTCATGATGATAAGATAAATATACCTTATGAAATTATGCATTCCCATCATATAGAAGGATTTAGCGCGTTGGCGTTTGGCATGGGACTTAATAATCATTTTGACGATGAGATGGAAAATATATTAAAGCTTGATATTCCGATGGTTATTGATGCCGATATGTTTTATAAAGATGTAATAAAAGAATTTTTAAAAAAAGATAAGATTGTGTTGACTCCGCATCCTAAAGAGTTTGCCTCTCTTCTTAAAATTAGCGGTTTTGGAGAATACAGTGTATCGGATATTCAACAAAACAGATTTGAACTTGCCCAAAAATTCAGCGAAAAATATCCCAAAACAGTTTTACTGTTAAAGGGTGCAAATAAAATAATCGCTTTTAACGGAAAATTAAACATTGACCCAAACGGAAGCGCCGCACTTGCAAAAGGAGGAAGCGGGGATGTGTTAGCAGGTATGATAGGTGCCTTGTTGGCTCAGGGATGGCATCCTTTAAAAGCTACAATTCATGCATCCTTGGCTCATTCCATAGCCGGAAACTACGAACCTGACTATGCCCTTACACCTATGAAACTTATAAAGAGACTTGATGAAATTGAAAGATATATTTAGAATTTTAACGGAAGAACATAATTTTTTAAATCTTTTTTGGGTTAATTTTCATAAAGTGGATGACGGGGTTTACAGAAGCGCTCAGATACTGCCTTGGAGATTAAAAAAAATTATAAAAAAATACGGCATTAAAACGATTATTAATTTAAGAGGAGACAATAAAAATTATCTTTACAGGCTTGAAAAGAAGATATGCAAAGAAATGGGTGTTGAATATCATACTGTTTCCATTAAATCCCGAAAACCCGAAAGCGTTTCTAAAGAGGAATATATTAAACTTGAAAAAATTTTAAAAACTTCTAAAAAACCTCTTCTTTTTCATTGTAAAGCCGGGGCGGACAGGACCGGTTTTGTAGCTGTTCTTTGGCATCTGCTGCAGGGGCGTGATAAAAACTGGGCTATAAAAAAGGAACTGAGACTTAAATATATGTATCTTCCATGGAGTAAAGCCGGTAAAATAAAAAAAATTTTTGAATTTTATGACGGGAAAAGCGATTTTGTTGAATGGTTTGATAAAAACAGAGATAAATTTAAAGAATTTAAATCGAACAGTTTAGCAGATTTTATAAGTGATAAGGTTTTAAGAAAGGAATAGATTTATTCCCCAGACAACTGCCGCTTGAACGATACTGAAAAAAACTGCCGCACTTGCGGTATCTTTTGCTTTTTTTGCAAATTCGTGCCACTCATCAGTTACCAAATCTACGGTATATTCCACGGCGGTATTTAAAGCTTCAGCTATTAAAACAGTAAATAAACTCATAATCATAACCGATTTTTGAACAATTGTTAAATTTAAGAAACAAAGCCAAAATAAAAGCGGTATTATAAAAAAAATTTCAAGCAAAAAAGCTTTTTCTTTAAGAAGTGTTAAAACTCCTTGCAGGGCGTATGAGGCGTTTTTAAAAAGATTATACTTTTTTTTCAATAGTTTACCTTATAAAGTTTTTTAAATTCTTCACAGTTTTTTAAAAGTTCTTCTTTTTTTCCTTTACAGATAATTTGACCTTGTTTAAATACCAAAATTTCGTCAGCGTTTTCTATTGTAGATAATCTGTGAGCCACTATAAATACCAGTTTATTGTTTAAATTCTCAATTGTTTCCATAATTACGGCTTCGCTTTTATTATCAAGGGCGCTTGTGGCTTCATCAAGGATTAGAATATCTGGATTTTTATATAAAGCCCTTGCTATGGCAATTCTTTGTTTTTGTCCTCCGCTTAAGTTGCTTCCTCCTTCATTTAACACTGTATAAATGCCATTTTCAAGAGTTTCTACGAAATTTAAAAGATTTGCTTTTTTTAAAGCTTCTTTTACTTCTTTTTCATCTATTTTTTTTCCGTAAGCTATATTGGCGGCAATTGTATCGTTAAAAATATGGATATTTTGCGGAATATAGGCTATTTTTTCTCTTAGTAGGTGTATATTGTAGTTTTTGATATCTTCATTATTGATTAATATTTTTCCTTCATCAGGGTCATAAAACCGTTCTATAAGGCTTACAAAACTGCTTTTTCCTCCTCCGCTGTCTCCTACTAAACCTATTATTTTAGGTTTTTCGGTTTTGTAAGATATGTTTTTAAGGGCATAATTGTCTCCGTATTTTAGACTTACATTTTTAAATTCTATGTTTTTTATTTCTTTAATTTCTTTTTGTCCGCTTTTTATTTTAGGGAGTCTACCTAAAATCTCTTTTAATCTTTCATGAGCGGCAATGGCGTCTTGAAGTTTTGAATATGTCATAGATAATCGCCTAATAGGGTCGGTCAGCATAAAAAGAGCCGTCATAAATGAAAAAAAGGCTCCTACGCTCATTTTTCCTTCAATAACTTCTTTTCCCCCGATTATAATTACAACTGCGGCTGTAGTAGCGCTTAAAAGTTCTAAAACAGGAATTAAATATGCCCTTGTCCTTATTGTTTTAAGATTTATTTTTAAGTAATTGAGGTTATGTTTCTTAAATGAATCCGTTTCGTATTTTTGTGCGTTGTAAGCTTTAATTGTTTCTATATTTTTAAAAATTTCGCTTAAATGCTGGTTTAATTCCGCTGTTTTACTTTGAGCCTGTTTTGAAAGTATTTTAAGTTTTTTTGAAATTACGCTTATGGGATAAATCATAAGAGGTAAAATTATAAGGGCGAAAAAAGCAAGTTTCGGATTTTGGTAAATAACAACACCAAGTAGAAAAATTGCCATAAGAATGTCTCTTAACATATTTGCTATGGAGTTTGAAACGGCGTTTTGAATTCTGTTTATATCGTTTATTACTCTGCTGACCAGTTCACCGGAATGTGTTTTTTTAAAAAAATCTAAATCAAGATTTGTAATGTGGGAGAGAAATTTATCTCTTATTTGTCTTACAATATCCTCTCCTATATAACTGACGTAATATTGTTGCAATACCGTACCCACTCCTTTTAAAAAATATACAAGTATTATTCCTAAAGGGAGAATATAAAGCATCTGTTCGTTTTTTTCTATAAAGATTTTATCAAGGACGGGTTTTATTAAGTAAGCAGTGGCTGCAGTTGATACGGAGACCAGTATCATTCCTACAATTGATATAACTATTTCTTTTTTATAATTTTTATAATAAGGAAAATATTCTTTAAAAAACTGCCACACTTAAATGCCTTTTAATGATATAATTTTGGAAAGTTATTCTATCTAAAAAAAGGGATGTATGGAAGCTTTATTGAAACTTAGTTCGATGGGGGATATTATTCATTCTCTTATTGTTCTTCCTAAATTAAATAGGAAAATCGATTTTATCGTAGATGGTGCTTTTAAAGAAATTTTGGATTATCATCCTCTTATTGAAAATGTAGTTTCTTTAGATTTAAGAAAAGTGAAAAAAGAAAAGTTAAAAATATTAAGTGAAATTAAAAAGCTTAAAAACATAAAGTATGAAACTATATATGATTTGCAGGGTTTGTTAAAAAGTGCAATTGTGGGTAAAATAACCGGTAAATATTTAATAGGATATGAAAATCCAAGAGAAAAAATAGCAGCTTTGTTTTATAATAAAAAGGTTAAATCTAAGAAAAAGTATGCCGTGGAGAGGTACCTTGAACTTTTTGAAATTGAAGATGAAGAGTATTTAAAAAATCATCCCAAATTACTGTTTTATAAAGATAGAGAGTTTGAGTTTTTAAGTCGTAATAAAAAAAATGTTGTATTTATTATAGGCGCTACATGGGATTGTAAAAAAGTCCCTGATAGGATATGGATTGAGATAGGGCAAAATTTAAAAGAAAATATAATCATTCCTTATGCAAATGAAAAGGAAAAAAAAAGCGCTTTTAAGATAGCGGATAATATTGGGGCATATCCTGTAAAGCTGAATTTAAACGATTTGAAGGCTTTAATAGATAAAAGCGATTTGCTTATAGGAAACGATACGGGGCCTAGTTTTATAGCATGGGCTAATAATGTAAAAAATATAATTCTTTACGGATGCACGTATAATAATAAAATTTTGGAAAATAAATTTTCCAAAAGCGTGGAAATTCAAAAGGGAGAAATAAATAAAAGGTTGGATATAATGGATAAAATGGATGTGAAAAATATTATTAGGAAAGTAGATGAGTTTAAGTAAAATAATAGGAAATGTTTTATATTTGCTGGATAAAAGAAGAAAAAAAATAATTTTTACCAATCTTGATTTAGTATTTCCGGATATGCCAAAAAATAAAAAGATTGAAATTGCTAAAAAAGTATATGAAAATTTTGCATTTAATTTATTAGAACTTATTAAAAACAGAAATCTTTCTGCGGATGATTTGAAGAAAAAGATAGAATTTGTAGGAATGGAAAAAGTTGAAAAATATTTAAACAAACCCGCAATTTTTATTACCGCACATTACGGTAACTGGGAAATTATCCCTTGGGTGTTGGGAGGTATATTGAATATACCAATGACAATAGTAGTTAGGGATTTGGATAATAAATTGGTTAATTATTTTGTAAAAACTAGCAGGGAAAAATATAATATTAAAACGGTAAATAAAAAAGGGGCGTTAAAAAAGTTGATATCCGATATTAAAAAAGGAAGAAGTATAGGAATATTAGTTGACCAAAATACTGCAAGAAAAGAGGGTGAAGACGTTGTTATGTTTGGACTTAAAGCCCTTCACACCCCAAGTGCCGCCCTGCTTTCAAAAAGGTTTAAAATTCCTATCATCCCCGTTTTTGTGCAAAGGGATAAAGACAAATATAAATTTATATTTAAAGAGCCTATTATCGAAGAGGATATAAAAAAATCCGTCCAAAAACAAAGCGACGTTATTGAGGAGATGATCAGGCAAAAACCTGAGGAGTGGTTTTGGTTTCACAGAAGGTTTAAGCACTATTATGAGGACA
>NZ_JBMXVQ010000023.1:0-26324 GCF_053999135.1 Caminibacter sp. | reverse complement strand
GACTATTTCAAATCTGTTTGCGGTCATTATATGAATTTTAGGATGTTTTTTTAAAAGTTTGTTAAAAATAGTTTTACTCAGTTCCAATCCTACTTTATATTCTTCATTCTGAGATATTTTATGGGCTTTAATTAGTTTTTCTATCCAGTTATCCGGTACATATATTCCTGGAACATGTGAATGTAAAAACTGTGCAGTTTTAAGTTTTGTAATAGGGAAAAATCCGAAAATGATTTCAAATTCTTTTCTTTCATCATTAAATTCTTTTCTTATTTTATCTCGTATTTCAAGCATTTTATCTACTATTTCCATATCGTAAACGGGTTGGGTTATAATGGCGGATGCGTAGTTTTTTACTTTTTTATACATTTTTTTTTCTATGGTAGAAAAATTTCTGGCGTATGAGTTGGTAACAGCAAAAGGGATGATTGGTTTTGGTTTTATTTTAAATTCTTTACCGCTGTAATCCATTCCGTTGTTAAAAGCCCTTATAATTTCAAGTAGCAAAATACTGCTTCCTTCCACTACTCCTTTGGTGTTGGGTTGGTCGCTCATTTTTGCAGGGTCTCCTGTTAAAGCTAGAATATTGGTAATATTTAAATCATTTGCTCCAAGTAAATCGCTTTGAAGTGCTATTTTGTTTCTATCCCTCATACTCATAGTGGCAATTACCGGTTTATTGAATTTTTGTTGAATTCTGTATGCCGCAATAATAGAGTTGTATTTTAATTTGCTTAAAGGGCAGTCGGTTGTGGAAAATCCGTCTACATATTTATAAGCTTTGCTTTTTTCCAGTTTTTCCAGCATAGGGTCTAATGTAGGAAGTTTAGGAGGTGTTGTTTCTAAGGTTATTAACCTGTCTTTTAGTTTTTCTTTAAGGTTCATTGTCTAAATTCCCTTTTTGTTGAAATTTTAATATAATTTTTAAAAAAAAGGCAGTTAATGATTTTAATGATAGATAATTATGACAGTTTTACATATAATATCGTTCAATATTGCCTGGAACTCGGAGCTAATTTAAAAGTTATAAGAAATGACGAATTAAGTGTGGAAGAAATTAAAAAGTTAAATCCCGAAAAAATTATTATCTCTCCCGGTCCTTCTACTCCAAAAGAGGCCGGTGTAAGTGTTGACGTGATTAAAAGAGTGCAAAAGCCCATTCTTGGCGTCTGTCTTGGGCATCAGTCTATAGCTTACGCTTTTGGAGGAGAAATTATAAGAGCAAAAAATCTTATGCATGGAAAAACAAGTAAAATAGAAGTTACTTTAAAAGACGATATTTTTAAAGATTTGCCTAAGGAGTTTCGAGTTACGCGTTATCATTCTTTAGTGGTAAATCCCGATAATCTGCCTAAAAATATTATTCCTACTTCTTTTAGTCTGGATGATGGAGAGATTATGTCTTTAAGAGTAAAAGACAAACCCATTTACGGAGTTCAGTTTCATCCCGAATCGATTATGAGCGAGTATGGTAAAGAGATAATAGATAATTTTTTAAAGTTATGAGAATTTTTCTTCTTCTCTTTTTTTATTACTCTTTTTTGTTATGGTATGGAATAGAGTTTTTATCTTTTTCAATAGTTGAAGTTAAAAGTATTCAGTATTTTTGGCCGCTTAAATATATTTTACATTTTTCTTTTTCTTTATTTGGACATAATGATTTTGCTTTAAGGTTTCCTCAGATTGTAATAAGTTTTTTAAGTTCGGTTTTGTTTTTAAAAATTTCTGAAGATTATTTTGAAAAAAGAAGTGATATTTTTTTTAATCTTGTAATTTTTTTGCTTATTCCCGGCTTTATTATTTCTTCTCTTATAGTAAATAAATCTATTTATCTTATTTTTTGTACTCTTTTGTTTATCTATTTTTATAAGCATTACAGATTTTTTTCTTATCTTCTTCTTATTCTGTATGTTTTTTTGGATTACAGTTTTATTTCTCTTTATTTTGCTCTTGTTTTCTTTGCCATTTATAAAAAAGACACTAAATTTTTATTTTTTGTCCTTATTTTGCTTGCTGTAAACGCAAATTTCTTTGATTACAGGATAACAGGGAAACCAAGAGGCTATTTTTTAGATGTTTTAGGAACTTATATTCTTATATTTTCTCCTTTTGTTTTTATTTATTTTTTGTATACCCTTTATAAAGGTTTTTTTTTCAGAAAAGATATAATTTTTTTTATTTCTGTGTTTTCTTTTTTTCTTTCTATTTTACTTTCGTTCAGACAACGGATAAAAATAGATGATTTTGCTCCGTATGTGTTGCCTTATGTAATTTTTATGGTTAAAATTTTTTTGAGTTCTTATAGAGTAAGGCTTCCGGTTTTTAGAAAATGGTATAGAATTTTGTTTGTTTTTCTTTTCACTACTCTTGTAATATTTGATATAGCTCTTTTTTTGAACAGATATACCCCTGCAAGGGGACTTAGTGGAAGTTTCTATTTTATTAGGCCTCTTAGCAGTAAGCTTAAACAAAAAAGAATTGATAATGTAAAATGTAATAACGAATATTTTTGTGGGGCATTATATTTTTACGGTTTGAAAAAAGGAAATAAGTATTATCTTTTTTATGAAAAAAAGAAAAATTTAGTTTCGATTTTTCACAATAAAAAGAAAATTTATGAAATAGATGTTTCAAAACTAAACATTTTGTAAAAAAATTTTTTATATTACGGGAATAACTTCTTAATCATTTAAGTAATAATGCTACAATTTTTAAAATTAAAATTTAAGGAGTATTAATGGCTCAAAAACCGATACGCGAATATGACGGAAAAAGACTTTTTAAAGAAAACTGGGAAAATTATTTCAGCGGATTGAATTATCCGTTTGAAAGTGTTTTGGTAAAAAGCGGAGAAGAATTGAGAGGGTTGGCAAAAAAACCGGAATATAAATGGCTAAATGAAAAATCTCTTGTAGCAAAACCTGATATGCTTTTTGGTAAAAGAGGTAAAAACAATCTGGTACTTTTCAAAGTAAATAAACCGGGAGACGTTACTTTAGAAGATGCGGCAAAATGGATTGATGAAAAAAGAAGTCACGATGTAACGCTTCTTAGCGGACAAAAAGGGAAACTGACTCATTTTATTGTTGAGCCTTTTACACCGCACAGTGAAGAGGAAGAGTATTATATTGCTGCAACTACGCTTGATGAAAATTATGATGTTTTATATATGTCTGCTCACGGCGGTATGGAGGTTGAAGAAAACTGGGATAAAGTTACTGAAGTTAAAATTCCAGTTGATATGGATGATGCAAATATAGAACATCTTATAAGAGCAAACGTGCCAGCAGATATTCCTGAAGAAAACAAAGAAAGATTTATTACATTTGCAGAGCAGTTTTATAAATTTTTCAGAGATTTAAATTTTGCATATCTTGAAATTAACCCTCTTGTAATTCAGGGGAATAATGTTTATTTACTTGATTTGGTTGCAAGACTTGACGATACTGCCGGATTTATGATGAAAGATAAATGGGGTGATATTGAATTCCCGACTCCATTTGGAATGCCTGAAAAATCTCCGGAAGAAAAAGCCATTGCAGAAGCTGATGCTAAAAGCGGTGCTTCATTAAAGCTTACAATTTTAAATCCTATGGGAAGAATCTGGACGCTAGTAGCGGGTGGAGGTGCTTCTGTTGTATATGCCGATACAATTGCCGATATGGCCGGAGGAGTTGCGGAACTTGCAAATTACGGTGAATATTCAGGTGGTCCTACAACCGATGAGACAAGATTTTATGCTGAAACAGTACTTGACTTAATGACCAGGGATAAAGACCCTCAAGGCAGAGATAAAATATTAATTATCGGTGGGGCGATTGCCAACTTCACAGATGTTGCTAAAACATTTAAAGGTATTATTCAGGCATTTGAAAAATACGCTGATAAAATGAAAGACGTAGGTGTTAGAATTTATGTTAGACGTGGTGGTCCAAACTATGAAAAAGGTCTTAAAGATATCAAAGAAGCAGCGGAAAAACTCGGGCTTCCAATTAAAGTGTACGGACCTGAAACTCATATTACAGATATTGTAAGAATGGCACTAGAAGATGATAAAAAAGGAGAGCAATAATGGCTAACGAATTATTTACAAGGGATACACAAGCGATTTTCTGGAACAACAATAAATCAGCAATCCAAAGAATGCTTGATTATGATTATATTATTAAAAGAGAAAAACCATCAGTGGCGGCTATTGTAGCACCTACAAGCTCAGCTAAATTTGAGAAGTTTTTCTTTGGAACAGATGAAGTTATGATTCCAATTTATAGAAATACGGCAGATGCTGTAAAAAATCATCCTAATGCCGATGTATTACTTAACTTTGCATCATTTAGAACAGCTTATGACGTAACAAATGAAGCTCTTGATATGGACCAGTTCAGAGTAATTATGATTACTGCTGAGGGTATTCCTGAAAGACTTGCAAGACTTATGAATAAAAAAGCAAGACAAAAAGGCGTTACAATTATCGGTCCTGCTACTGTCGGTGCTATTGCTCCAGGAGCGTTTAAAGTAGCAAACATCGGTGGTACAATAGAAAATATCGTAAAATCTAAACTTCACAGAGCCGGAAGTGCGGGACTTGTTACAAGAAGCGGAGGGCTTTTTAACGAACTTAGCAACATTATTGCTCTTAACGCCGACGGAATTGCTGAAGGTGTTGCTATCGGTGGTGACAGATTTGTAGGTTCTACATTTATCGACCATATGCTTAGAATGGAAAAAAATCCAAAAGTAAAATATATGATTTTACTTGGAGAAGTTGGTGGTAGAGAAGAATATAAAATCATCGAAGCCATTAAAGAAGGTAAAATCACTAAACCAGTTATCGGATGGTGTATCGGTACTATTGCCAAACACTTCTCAAGCGGTGTTCAATTCGGTCACGCGGGTGCTAGTGCAAATGCTGACGAAGAAACTGCTGAAGCTAAAAATAGGGCCATGAAAGAGGCAGGTATTCATGTACCTGATAACTTTAACGATTTACCTCATGTAATTAGAGGTGTTTATGAGCAATTAAAAGGTGAGGGGGTTATTCAAGATATTGAAGAGCCAGAAGTGCCTCCTATGCCAGAAGATTACAGTAAAGCCCTCGCAGCTGGAAAAATCAGAAAACCAAGAAACTTCGTATGTACTATTTCTGATGACAGAGGAGAAGAAGCTGTATATGCCGGTATTCCAATTAGCCAAGTTGCAACTCCCGATACTGGGTATAGCATTGGTGATGTTATTACACTTCTTTGGTTCAAAAAAAGATATCCGAAATGGGCTACAGATTTTATTGAAACTGTTATTAAAACAGTTGCTGACCATGGTCCTGCCGTATCAGGTGCCCATAACGCTAAAGTTACGGCAAGAGCTGGAAAAAGCGTAGTTGAATCTCTTGTAACTGGTCTTCTTACAATCGGTCCAAGATTCGGTGGTGCGATTGACGGTGCCGCTAAATATTTTAAATATGCGCATGACAATGGAATGAGCCCAAAAGAATTTTTAGCATATATGAAAAAACAGGGTATTCCAATTCCAGGTATTGGACATAGAATTAAATCTGTAAGAAATCCTGATAAAAGAGTTGAAGGACTTAAAAAATATGCAAAAGAATTTTTCCCGGCAACTCCGCTGCTTGATTATGCTTTAGAAGTGGAAAAAGAGACAACGGCTAAAAAAGAAAATTTAATTTTAAATGTTGATGGTACTATCGGTATCTTAATGGTTGATATGTGGAGAGCGTTAGGATATACTGAGAAAGAAATCGAAGAATTTATCGAAAGCGGTACTCTTAACGCATTCTTTATTTTAGGAAGAAGTATCGGGTTTATCGGACATATTCTTGATGAAAAAAGACTTGGAATGCCAATGTACAGACATCCTTGGGATGACATTCTTTATCAAGTTGATAAAGCGGAAGAACTTTAATCAAACGTTTTCTTCCTTCTTTTACCCTTCTTGAGCTTATTATAGTAATCGTTATTATTTCTATTTTAATCGTATCTGTTTCTTTTAGAAAAATAAATGCTTCTTTGGATATTGCAGCAAATCAGGTTATAAGAGATTTGAAAATTACCCAGCTTTTGGCTTTAAGCGAGGATATGTACGCTCCTTTTCCAAAGGACTCTTCTCAAAAAGAGATTGATAGAAGTAAATACTGGTTTAAACAGAGGTGGCAGTTTAAATTTGCGACGGATAAAGAAAACGGGATTAAACATATTATTTATTACGTATTTAGCGATAAACCGGCTAAAAGAAGCGCTAACTTTGACAGGCAGGTTATTAAAGGCTCTTTAAAACATGAACTCGCAAAAGATTTTGAGGGGAATTATATTTATGGCGGGGATACTTATATTTATAAAAGAAGTGAAATGAGAAACGTAAAATATGATTTAACTCAAAAATACGGTATTAAACGGGTAGAAATGCTTTCTTCTTATGGCAGAAAAAAAGACGGTTATATAAAAATTCTGTTTGATAATTTTGGAAAAGTGTTTTTATATGAGGGAAAAAGAGGAGATGGAAAAGATTATAATCCTATTGACAGAAAGTTATTAACTTCCGATGCAAAAATCAGACTTTGTAAAGATACAGAATGTATGGAGTGTATTCAAATAAATTTAACTCCTTTGGGATATCTTTATAAAAGCGGTTGCAAATAAGAGGAAATTATTTATCCTTTCCTCTTACATATCCTTCGATAATAAATCTAAGAGCATTAAGTTTAATGAAACCTTCGGCATCTTTTTGATTATATACGCTGTCTTCTTCAAAAGTAGCAAATTCCGGACTGAATAGAGATTTTGGAGATTTTCTTCCAACCACCTGAACATTTCCTTTATATAATTTTAGTCTAACAGTACCTTCTACGTTTTCTTGAGTGTTGTTTATAAGTTTTTGAAGAGCTTCTCTTTCAGGTGAAAACCAAAATCCGTTATAAATAAGCTCTGCATATTTAGGCATTATTTCATCTTTTAGGTGAGCTTCACCTTTATCAAGTGTAATGCTTTCAATTGCTCTGTGGGCTTTTAAAAGAATAGTGCCTCCAGGAGTTTCATAACATCCGCGGGATTTCATACCTACGAATCTGTTTTCTACAATATCAACTCTTCCAATACCATGTTTTTTTCCGTATTCGTTTAGCGTTTCAAGAATTTTTGCGGGTGTCATTGCACTGCCGTTAATTGCTACCGCATCGCCTTTTTTAAATTCAATTTCAATATATTCCGGTTTATCCGGTGCTTTTTCAGGGGAATTTGTCCATCTCCACATATCCTCTTCCGGTTCAGCCCAAGGGTCTTCTAAAATGCCGCCTTCGTATGAAATATGAAGAAGGTTTGCATCCATTGAATATGGCGATTTTTTTCCGTGTTTTTGAATAGGAATTCCGTGTTTTTCGGCATATGCAAGGAGTTTTTCCCTTGAATTTAAATCCCACTCCCTCCAAGGAGCTATAACTTTAATATCAGGTTTTAGTGCATAATAAGCAAGCTCAAATCTTACCTGGTCGTTACCTTTTCCGGTAGCTCCGTGTGCTACGGCTTCAGCTCCAACCTGTTTTGCAATTTCAATTTGTCTTTTTGCAATTAACGGTCTTGCGATTGAAGTCCCAAGAAGATATTCGCCTTCATAAATAGCGTTTGCCCTAAACATAGGAAAGACATAATCTCTAACAAATTCTTCTCTTAAGTCTTCAATAAAAATATTTTCGGGTTTTACGCCAAGTTTCAATGCTTTTTCTCTTGCTTCTTCTACTTCTTCGCCCTGACCGATGTCTGCCGTGAATGTTACAACTTCTGCATTATATTTATCTTGAAGCCATTTTAAAATAACACTTGTGTCAAGTCCGCCAGAATATGCTAAAACTACTTTCATTTCTATCCTTTTTGATGAAATTATAATATGTTTTGATATAATTTAGCAAAAAAGAAAGGACAGCTTGGATAATTTTGGCAGATGGTGTAAAATAAAGAAAAATTTAACAAAAAGAAAAGCGCCGAATTTCAATGAGCGCGATGTTTTTATGTGTTATCTTGGAAAAAATATAGGACATGAAGAAAGCGGTGATGAAAGAGGTGAAAAACCTGAATTTTTAAGAGCGATATTGGTACTTAAAAAATTTAATAACGAATATTTTCTTGGGCTTCCTCTTACCAGAAAATGTAGAGAAGGAAAGTTTTATTATAATTTTGAGTTTGATGGGGAAAAATCAACGGTGCTTTTATCCCAGATAAGAGGACTTGATTCAAAACGCCTTAAATACAGAATGGGGCGTGTCAGCAGAAGCGAATTTAAAAAGATAAAGTTAAAGCTTGGAGAATTAATCGGCTTTACCCCATAAGGGGAGCGCACTGAGGCGATTGTTTGAAATTATAACATATAAAGGTTAAAAGTGAGAATTGATAAGTTTTTAAATGCTGTAAACATAGTAAAACGCCGCTCAATTGCGGATGAAATGTGTAAAGAAGGCGTGGTTTTTATAAACGGCAAAAAAGCAAAACCGGCTAAAGACGTGAAAGTGGGAGACATAATAGAAATTCACTATTTAAACGGAATTAAAAAATATGAAGTGTTAAAAATACCGGAAACAAAAACGATTCCAAAAAGTAAAAAAGCAGAATACGTAAAGGAGATTTGATGAGATGGAGTAGATTTTTTGCATATACATTAAAAGAAGCACCAAAAGACGCTGTAGTTGCTAGTCATAAATATTTAGTAAGAGGCGGATATATTAAACAGGTGGCGGCAGGAATATATGATTTTGCGCCTCTTGGAAAAATGGTGCTTGATAACATAAGAAACATTATAAAAGAAGAGATGGATAAAGCCGGAGCGCAGGAAGTAATGCTAAGTTTCGTTACACCTTATGAACTTTGGGAAGAGACAGGAAGGGCTAAAAAATACGGGGATGAGCTTCTTAGAATTGAAGACAGAAAAGGGCAAAAATTTGTGCTCTCTCCTACAAATGAAGAAAGCGTGGTAGATTTGGTAAGAGGCACAATTAAAAGCTATAAACAGTTGCCGGTTAATTTATATCAAATCAATTTAAAATTCAGAGACGAAGCAAGACCAAGATTCGGGCTCCTTAGAGGCCGCGAATTTATTATGAAAGACGCATACTCTTTCCATGCTACAAGAGAGGATTTGGATAGAGAATTTAATCTTATGCAAGAAACTTATGAAAATATTTTTAAAAAAATGGGGCTTGATTTTAGGGTTGTTGAGGCTGACAGTGGTGCCATTGGTGGAAGTGGCAGCCGAGAATTTATGGTGCTTGCAGATACGGGAGAAGATGATATTGTGGTATGTAGCGAATGTAACTATGCGGCGAATATCGAGGTAGCCACAAGAAAACATGAAAAAAGAGAAAACCCGGTAAAAACGGAGGTAATCGAAGAAGTTTATACACCTGATAAAAAGTCAATTGAAGAAGTGTGTGAATTTTTAGGAATTGACCCGTATTTCAGCGTAAAAGCCGTGGCTAAAAAGGCTGTTTTTGATGACGGAAAAGAAGAAATTGTAGTATTTTTCGTAAGAGGCACTGACAGCTTAGAAGAGACAAAAGCCAAAAACGCAATCGGAGCTCTTGAGCTTGTGGACGCAAGCGAAGAAGAACTTGAAAGTGCCGGACTTGTGCCGGGATTTATAGGGCCTTTTGGACTTCCAAGCAATGTAAAATATGTGATTGATGATGATTTAAGAATGGCAGAAGAGCTTGTATGCGGTGCTAATAAAAAAGATTATCATATAAAAGGTGCGGGGCTTCTTGATGCGAATCTGCTTGGAAACCTGACAGTTTACAGGGATATTGCGGCTGTAAAAGAAGGGGATAAGTGTCCAAAATGCGGAGCTCCTCTTAAAATAACGAAAGGTATTGAAGTTGGGCATATCTTTAAACTCGGCACCGTTTATTCCGAGCCTATGAACTCTACGTTTTTGGATGAAAACGGAAAAGCGAAGCCTTTTATTATGGGATGTTACGGAATTGGGGTAAGTCGCCTTATAGCCGCGGCAATAGAACAAAACCACGATGATAAAGGTATTATCTGGCCAAAAGAGATAGCTCCTTTTGTTGTTGATATCATAGTAGGAGATGTTAAAAAAGAAGAGCAGTTAAGTTTTGCAGAAGAACTTTACGAAAAATTAAACGCTGCTGGTGTAAAAACCATTCTTGATGACAGGGCTGAGAGATTCGGTCCAAAAATTGCCGATTTTGAGCTTGTCGGATTTCCTGTGGGTGTGATTGTAGGTAAGAAGCTAAAAGACGGCAAAGTGGAAGTTAGGAATAGAAAAACGGGAGAGAAGTTTGAGGTAGATAAAGATATGGTTCTTGAAAAAATAATGGAGACAATTAACCGCTAAAGGAAAAAAATGTATGTTGAAACTTATACGTATGAGGATTATAAAAAATGGGAAGGGGATTGGGAACTGATTGACGGAGTGCCTCTTGCTATGGCACCAAGCCCCGTTGGTATTCATCAGATATTAAGCGGTATGTTTTATAAACTTTTAGAAGAGATTGTAGAAGAGTGCGATGAGTGTTTTGTTATGATTGAAGAGGATTATATCGTTGATGAAGAGACTGTATTAAAACCCAATGTTGCGGTTGTATGCAGGGAAGATATCTATTCGTTTATAAAAAACACCCCAAAAGCGATAGCGGAGGTTATTTCACCTTCTACTATTAAAAGGGACGAGCATGTTAAATTTGAAATTTATGAAAAAGAAGGGGTTGAGTGGCTGTTTTTGGTATATCCGAATATTTTAAAAGTAAAAGCTTATCATTTGGAAAACGGAAAATATAAAAAAGTAGGCGATTTTACGGAAGGTAAACTTAAAGTTAAAATAGATGAATGTGAAGGGGAACTTGATTTTGACAAGCTGTTTAGAAAAATAAAAAAATATTTAAAGAGAAAACAATGGGACTGATTTATTTTTTGACGTATCTTTTTTTAGAAATACTTTTTAGTTATGAATTTGCAAATGTTTTTACGCCTTTTGGGCTTTTTCTGGAAGTGTTGGTAACTGCGGGAATAGGAGTTTATATTATAAGAAACCTCCATTTTTCTTTAGCTGTTGAAATGCAGAGGGTTATTAAAAGAGAAATCAGCGAAGAAGAGTTTGTTACAAGCGGGTTATTTAGATTAATAGGCGCTTTTTTACTTATAATTCCAGGTGTTTTTAGTGATATTCTGGGAATTCTATTTTTAACGGAGCCGTTTGCCAGATGGGTTGCAAAAAAGCTGTTTCCTTCTAAAAATTTTCATACATATCGGTATACAAAACAAAATGACGATGATATAATAGATGTGGAAATAGTAGAAATAATTGAAGATAAAAAATAAAAAAAGGGGTTATTTCCCCATTTTTTTAGCTATATCGTTAACTGCTCTATAAGCATGGTTAAATGCTAAAGCTATACTTCCCTGGCTTGTTACAACATCACCGATTGTATAAAGTCCCGGAACGTTTGTTTCCATTGTTTCTTCATTATATTCAGGCTCACCCCATTCATTAAGGTTAATTCCACAGTTTTTAAGGAAATCTACAGGACTTGTCCCACCAAGCGCATAAACAATTCTATCAAAAATTTCTTCAGTTCCGTCTTTATAAACTACTTTTACTCTTGGAGGCGTTACATCGTCATTTTCGACAGGTTCAACGTGGTCAATATCTACTCCAAGTCTTGAGTGGATTTTACCTTCTTTTATGTATCTCTCAACAATTTCTTTATTTGTAGGGTTCATTCTCACAATTTCAGGTCTTCTGTAGTTTAATGTTACATCACATCCGATATCCATATCAACAAGTCCGTATGCGTATTCTCCGGCTGTATCCCCACCGCCGACTACAAGAACTTTTTCACCAGGTTGAACTTTATCAAGGTTGAAATTTAGTCTCGGTCTGATTTTTGGAGGGAATTTATATCCAGGTTTGTTTGGTTTACCCATTCTACCGATTGCTACAATTACATTTTTTGCTTGAATTACGCCAAGCTCATTATCAGCTCCGATTTCAAAAATTCCGTCACTGTTTTTTTCAACTCCATAAACGTGATGATTGTATTTAAATTTGTCAGCAATGCCGGCATCTTGGATTTTTTTCTCCATTTGTTCAAGATATTCTTCTTTTGAACACTCTTCAAAAGTTACGTTACCTTCAAATTCGAATTTTTTTCCCTGCCAGTTTTTATCAATTCTTTTTCCAGGTTTATAGAATTTTCTAATTATATCAGAGTGATTATCCGCTTTTTCTAAAACTAATATTTTTTCTATTCCTTTTAAGTTTGCCTCAATGGCACTTGCTATTCCCCCAGGTCCAGCACCGATTATAACGATATCAAAAACTTTATCTAAGCTCATAAAGGCTCCTTTTTTATTTGAATTATATCTTAGATTGAAAAAGATATGTTACGATTTGTATAAATAAGAGATTAAAATAGTGAAAAAATGTAACACATAAATGTTATAATTTTAGAAAAAAAGGGGAAATTATGGAAGAGATTTTAAAAAGCGTAAAAGAGGCAAGTCGTGTAGCCGCTACATTAAATGGAAGAGTTAAAAGAAAACTTTTAAACGAAATGGCCGATAGGATTGAAAAATATCAAAATCAAATTATAGAGGCAAATAAAAAAGACCTTGAATATGCAAAAGAAGCGAATTTATCAAATGCTTTAATTGACAGACTTTTACTTAATGAAAAAAGAATAAAAGCTATGGCGGAGTCTTTAAGGGATATTGCCAAATTAAAAGACCCGGTGGGAAGAGTGATTGACGGATGGAAAATAGACAACGGTCTTGAAATTCAAAAGGTAAAAATTCCAATCGGGGTTATCGGTATTATTTATGAAAGCCGCCCAAACGTTACAAGCGATGCGGCAGGGCTTTGTTTAATGAGCGGTAATGCGTGCATCCTTAAAGGAGGAAAAGAAGCGTTTCATTCAAATGCCGTAATTATTGAAATATTAAGATGGGTTCTTGAAAAAAATAAACTTCCAGTTGATATGATTACACTTCTTCCCGATTACAGCAGAAGCGGGGTTGAATGGCTTATAAAACAGGATAAATATGTAGATTTAATTATTCCAAGAGGAGGGGAAGGGTTAATTAAATTTGTAAGCGAAAACGCAAAAGTCCCTGTAGTAAAACATGATAAAGGTTTGTGTCACGTTTATATCCATGAAGACGCGGACCTAAAAAAAGGAGCGAAAATCGCATTTAACGCAAAAGTTCAGCGCCCCGGAGTTTGTAATGCAATGGAGACACTGCTTGTGGACAGAAAAATAGCGGGTGAATTTTTGCCTGTAATTAAAGAGATGATGGAGAGTGAAGGGGTTGAGCTTAGAGGATGTGATATTACGCTTGAATATATCGATATAAAACCTGCAACCGAAGAAGACTGGCATACTGAATATCTTGACAAAATTCTTTCAATCAGGGTTGTGGATAATTTTGATGACGCGATTGAACATATAGAAAAATACGGCTCAGGTCACAGTGACGCTATAGTTACAGAAAATTATAAAGCTGCAGAAGAATTTTTAAACAGAGTTGACAGTGCGTGTGTTTATGTAAACGCTTCAACAAGATTTACAGACGGTGGAGTTTTCGGGTTTGGAGCTGAGGTTGGAATTTCTACGAACAAACTTCATGCAAGAGGTCCTATGGGAATTGATGATTTAACGACCTACAAATATAAAATTTTAGGTGACGGACAGGTAAGGGAGTAGTATGATAGCAATTGATTTAGGAAGCAATACGATAAGAGTAGTTAAATGGGACTGTGAAGAAAATAAAAAAGTTGTAGAATTTGAAAAAATTATAAAAACGGCCGATAAACTGGTTGAAACTAAAAAGATTTCTTCTGAGGCAGTTGAGAGGATAATTAAAGCGATAAATGAAGCAAAAGAGAAAATCGGTTTTGATGATAAGATTATAGCGGTAGCTACCGAAGCTTTAAGAGCGGCAAAAAATAAAGATGAGGTAATTAAAAAAATAAAAGAAGCCACTGGGGTTGAGTTTAAAATAATTTCTTCTCAGGAAGAAGCTAAATATGTAGCGTTAGCTGTTGAAAACTGTTTGGAAAAATGCGGTTATGATTCTAGAAATTTCTTTTTGGTGGATATCGGCGGGGGGAGTACCGAGCTTATTTTAAAACATAAAAATGACCTGGTTTCAAAAAGTTATAAAATAGGGATAGTTACTCTTACTCAAAAATACAAAACGCCAGAGGCTATAAAAATCGCCGTAAAAAAAGAGGTGGCTAAATTTAAAGATTTTATAGATTTTGTATTTAACGCTTATAAAAAGCCAAAAATCTTTACGGCAAGCAGCGGAACCCCTACAACTATTGCGGCTTTAAAAAAAGGAATGAATTATAAAACATACGACCCTGAGAAAATAAACGGGACTGTTATAACTCCAGAAGATTTGGATTACTGGATGGAAAAACTTTTGAAAATGGAAATGAAAAAAAGGGAAGAGTTGGTAGGAGTTGGCAGGGGGGATTTGATTGTCAGCGGTATAATGATTTTTAAAGAGATTTTTAAAATTACCAAATATAAAGAGTGTATTGTTTGTGATGACGGGGTTAGAGAAGGGGTTGCTATTGAAGGGTGTAAAATTGGTTATAATTCCAGTAAAAAAGGCGATATATGAAATTAACAGGCGCTCAGATAGTAATTGAAAGTTTAATTAAAGAGAATGTGGAAGTGGTGTTTGGATATCCGGGCGGGGCTATTATGAACGTTTATGATGAAATATATAAGCAGGATAAGTTTAAGCATATCCTTACAAAACATGAACAAGGTGCCGTTCATATGGCGGACGGATACGCAAGGGCTACCGGAAAAGTCGGGGTTGCAATGGTTACAAGCGGTCCGGGGCTTACAAATGCCGTAACGGGAATTGCCACTGCTTATACCGATTCAATTCCTTTAGTGGTAATATCAGGACAGGTGCCGACTTTTGCAATTGGTACGGATGCTTTTCAGGAAGTGGACGCTGTGGGAGTTACAAGACCTATTACAAAACATAACTTTTTGGTAAAAAATGTAAATGATTTGGCATATATCATAAAAGAAGCGTTTTATTTGGCACGTTCGGGCCGTCCGGGACCCGTTCATATAGATATTCCAAAAGATGTAACGGTAGCAAAAGCAAAATTTGAATATCCGGAAAAAATCGAACTGATTACTTATAAGCCGACATATAAAGGTAATAAAAGAGCTATTAAAAGAGCGGTTGAAGCTATTAAAAAAGCAAAAAGACCGGTATTTTACATCGGCGGGGGAAGCGTAATAAGCGGGGCTTATGAGCTTATAAGGGAGATTGTAAAATTTACAAAAATTCCTTCTGTTGAAACACTTATGGCAAGAGGTGTTTTAAGACATGACTGTCCTTATCTTCTTGGAATGGTAGGAATGCACGGAAGTTATGCGGCAAATATGGCTATGAATGACGCCGATTTGATTATCTCTCTTGGGGCAAGGTTTGATGACAGGGTTACGGGTAAAATCGATGAATTTGCAAAAAACGCCGACATAGTCCATATAGATATCGACCCTAGCCAGATAGGAAAAGTCGTTCCTACTAAATACCCGATAGTTGGTGATGTCAAAATGGTTCTTGAAGATATGATGCCTCTATTGCTTGAAGAGATTGATTCAAACAGATATGAGGAGTGGAGAGAAATTTTAAACAGATACCAGGAACTTTATCCTTTAACTTAT
Source organism: Caminibacter sp. (assembly GCF_053999135.1). NCBI lineage: Bacteria > Pseudomonadati > Campylobacterota > Epsilonproteobacteria > Nautiliales > Nautiliaceae > Caminibacter > Caminibacter sp. The sequence goes on along the minus strand of NZ_JBMXVQ010000023.1, from coordinate 10,603 downwards.
AACGATTCTGATGAGGTGATAAAACCTCAGTGGGTTATTGAAAAAACAGGGGAACTTGCACCTGAAAATGCCGTAATTTCCACAGATGTCGGTCAGCATCAGATGTGGACGGCGCAGTTTTATCCGTTTACGTATCCAAGACAGCTTTTAACAAGCGGTGGGCTTGGGACTATGGGATTTGGGTTTCCTGCAGCCCTTGGAGCAAAAGAAGGAAAAAAAGATAGAGTGGTTATAAACTTTACGGGCGATGGAAGCATTATGATGAATATTCAGGAAGTTTTGACAGGATACAGATATAAACTGCCTGTAATTAATATTATATTAAACAATAACTATCTTGGAATGGTAAGGCAGTGGCAGACAATGTTTTATGATGACAGATTATCTGAAACGGACCTCAGCGACGTTCAGCCGGACTTTGTAAAACTTGCCGAAAGTATGGGGGGAGTTGGATACAGAGTAAAAACAAAAGATGAATTTGAAAAAGCGTTTAACGATGCGTTAAATTCAGGAAAAGTTGCGTTTATCGACGTTCAGGTAGACAGACGCGAAGACGTACTTCCAATGGTGCCTCCAAACAGTCCTTTAAAAAATATGCTTGTATTTAAGGAAGACAAATGAAAAGAATAATCAGCGTAATAGTTGAAAACGAACACGGGGTTTTGGCAAGAGTGGTTAATATGTTTGCCGCAAGAGGTTATAATATTACATCCCTTACAGTTGCTCCCATTCCAAACAGCGAATTTAGTAGAATGACGATTATGAGTGAAGGCGACCCTAAAATTTTTGAACAGATTGTAAAACAGCTTTATAAACTAATTCCGGTGTATAAAGTAATTGAGAGCGATGATTTTATCGAAAAAGAGATGGCGATGGTTAAATTTTCTCTAAAAGATGTTACCGATAACCTTGCCGATATTGACGCGCTTGCTAGGTGTTATAACGGACATATCTCAAATGTAAATGATAAAAGCGTTGTAGTTAGCGTTGTTGACAGACCTAACAGAATTGATAATTTTTTAAAAGCAATGCAAACTAAATTTAAAAACCTTGAGATTGTAAGAAGCGGGGTTAGTGTAATTGAAAGGTAGTTATGACAAAACATTAAGAGAAATTTTTTCGGAAGTTCCTGTAAATCTTATAAAACTTTTAACCAACCAGGAAATAAAAAGGCCGCTTAATCCCTCTTTTCCTTCCGTAAAAGAAAGAATAGCTGATTTTTTAGTTGAACTTCAAAACGGAGATATTTTTCATTTAGAAATTCAATCGATTAATGATAAGACTATGCCAAGAAGAATGCTTTTTTATGCTCTTTTAATTGAAGAGAAATATAAAAAGTTTCCTATTCAAGTCGTTTTATATGTGGGAAATGAAAAATTAAAAATGCAAAACTTTTATAAAAGAAAAAATATAAGTTATAGATATGAAATTTTTGATATCCAAAGTTTGGACTGTAAGTATTTAATAGAGAGTGAAAGTATAGAAGACAATTTAATATCGATTTTGTGTAATATTAATGATGAAGTTAGTTTGCTTAACAGGATAACTTCGCGTCTTTTATCGTTACCTGATAAAAAAAGATTGGATTATTTAAAAAAGCTTTTTATTCTTGCAAGATTAAGGCCAAAAGTGTATAATAAATTAGAAGAGTTTTATAAGGAGCAGAAAATGCCTATAGTATTAGACCCGAAAACAGACCCTTTATATAAAAAAGGATGGAATGAGGCTTGGAGTGAAGCCTGGAGTGAGGCCTGGAGTGAGGCTGAAAAAAGGACAAAAATACAGGATGCGATAGTGATAATTAAAAAATTTAATATTCCTGTTGAAAAAGTTGCTAAAGAGTTTGGTTTACAAGAAGAAGAAATTAAAAAGGCTCTTAATGAAACTTAGTGAAATATGTAAAATCTTAGAAATAGAATGTGGTTTAAAAGAAGATAAAGAAATTACAGGGATTAATACGCTTCAAGACGCAAACGAAAGAGAAATAAGTTTTTTGGAAAACCCTAAGTATGCAAAGTTTTTAAAAGATACTAAAGCGGGAGCTGTTTTAATAAGAAAAGAGGATGCTTCAAAACTTTCGCATAAAACAGTTGCCCTTATTACGGATGAGCCGTATTTGAAACTTGCTTTACTTACAAAATATTTTGTTAAAGAACCCTGGGTTGATGGTGGATATCAAGCGGCTTTTAGTGCCAAAATTGATTCTAGCGCAAGAATAGCAAAAGGTGTAAAAATAGGAAAAAACGTAACAATAATGCCTCACGTTAGTATTGGTCCCGATGTGGAAATAGAAGAAGGAAGCGTTATATATCCGAATGTTACAATTTACAGAGACACAAAAATAGGAAAAAATGTAAAAATTCACGCAGGTAGCGTAATAGGAAGCGACGGTTTTGGATATGCGCATACAAAAACTGGAGAACATATTAAAATTTATCATTTAGGCCGTGTTGTAATTGAAGATGATGTGGAAATTGGGGCAAACACTACGGTTGACAGAGCCGTATTTGGAGAAACAAGAATTAAAAAAGGCTCAAAAATAGATAATTTGGTCCAAATCGGGCATAACTGCGAAATAGGGGAATATTCTATTTTAGTTTCACAAGTTGGACTTTCCGGCTCTACAAAACTTGGCAGAAACGTGGTAATGGGAGGTCAGGCCGCAACTGCCGGACATCTTGAAATAGCTCCGTTTACCACTATAGCCGCAAGAGGTGGCGTTACTAAAACAATAAAAGAGCCGGGAGTTTACAGCGGATTTCCTCTTATGCCTCATAAAATGTGGCTAAAACTTCAAGCACTTTTACAAAAACTTCTTAAAAAAACTTAATTTCTTGATATAAATCAAATTTTTTTTTCTTTTTTTCAGTAAAATAGGTAAAACTTAGAAGGAGAATAAATGGTTTATCTCGATAATAATTCGACTACGCCTATGGATGATGAAGTAAAAGAAGTATATTGTGAGGCTACAAAATATTTTGGAAATATTAATGTAATTTATGATTTAGGAATTGAAGCCAGAAAAAAACTAAATGAAGCTTATGATATTTTATATCCGGGAATCGGAGCGGCGGAGGAAGATGATATAATAATAACTTCTTCTACAACCGAAGGTAATAATACAGTTATAAAAGCATTTCTTGATTTATATTTAAAAGGCAGCGGTAAAAAACATATAATAACTACTATTGCCGAGCATTCTTCAATAAAAGCCACCTGTGCTTATACTAAAACTTTCGGAATGGAGGTAACATATCTGCCTACCGATGAAAACGGAAGAGTAAATCCAAAAGATGTTGAAAACGCAATAAGAGAAGATACAGCCCTTATAAGCGTGCTTTTTGCTTCAAACGAAAGCGGTGCTATTCAGCCTATAAAAGAGATTGCCAAAATTGCACAAAAATACAATATTCCTTTTCACAGCGACGGTGCTCAGGCGATTGGAAAGGCTAAGGTTAACGTAAGAGATTTGGGAGTCGATTATTTTACATTCAGTGCTCATAAGTTTCACGGACCAAAAGGAGTGGGAGCTTTATACGTAAAAGAGGGAGCCCCTTTTGTAAATCTTATTCACGGCGGTAACCAGATGGGCGGTAAAAGAGGAGGAAGCGTATATTTAAACGGAATTATCGCTATGGCGGAAGCTTTGAAGTTGGCAAACGCTTATCTTGATGAAATGTATGGCAGAGTTGCTAAACTTAGGGATAAATTGGAAGATGCTATTTTAAAAATCCCTGATACCAAAACGTATGTTGATAAAAAATACCGCCTGCCAAATACGGTTGTGGCTTCTTTTAAAGGAATAGAAGGTGAGGCGATGTTATGGGATTTGAATGTGCATAAGATATATGCCGCTACGGGGAGCAGTTGCAGCAGTGAAAGATTAGAGGGCAGTGAAGTGCTTGAAGCATTAGGGGAAGACCCGGAAATTGCTCATACCGGAATTATTTTTTCTCTTAGCCGATTTACAACCGAAGAAGAGATAGATTATGTTATAGAAATTTTGCCTAAAATTGTTGAAAGGCTCAGAAGCATTTCAATGACATATGCAAAAGTAAAACCGCAATAAAAGGAGAAGTAATGGGAAGAGGTGATTTAATAACAGGGAATGTGTGGGAGCAGTATTCAAATAAAGTAATTGAAAGAATGAATAATCCCAAATTTTTAGGAGAATTTACAGAAGAAGATGCTAAAAAAAGAAATGCCAAACTTGTTGTGGCGGATTTTGGAAGCGAAGCATGCGGTGATGCCGTAAGACTTTACTGGCTGGTTGACCCGAAAACCGATAAAATAATAGATGCAAGGTTTAAAAGTTTCGGATGCGGGACGGCAATTGCTTCAAGTGATGTTATGACAGAACTGACAATAGGAAAAACGGTAGATGAAGCTATGAAAGTTACAAATCTTGATGTAGAAAAAGCCCTTAGAGACGAACCTGATAAACCGGCATTTCCTCCTCAAAAGATGCACTGTAGCGTTATGGCTTATGATGTTATTATGGAAGCGGCGGCGAAATATAAAGGAAAAGACGTAAAAGATTTAAAAGATGACGAAATTGTGTGTGAGTGTGCAAGGGTTACGAGAAAAGAGATAGAAGATATTGTCAGAAAATACAATGTAAAAACGGTTGAAGAGCTTCAAAAATACACCGATGCAGGGAAATACTGCAAAAGCTGCGTAGCTCCGGGTGGTCATGAAGAAAGAGACGTATATCTTGTGGATATTATAAGAGAAGTTCAAGAACAGATGAAAAAAGAAAAACTAAACGAAGCCGCTACAGCAGAAGATTTTGAAAAAATGAGTCTGATTAAAAAGATAAAAGCGATAGAAGAGTTTTTGGATAAAAAAATAAAACCTATGCTTGCAATGGATGGGGGAAGTCTTGAGCTTGTGGATATTAGAGAAGAAGACGGTATTACCAAAGTATATGTAAAATATCTTGGAGCCTGTGCTACGTGTGCGAGCGGGGCTGTGACTCTTTATGCAATAGAAGAAGAGATGAAAAAGCACTTCAATACCGATAAGATAAAAATAGAACAGGTCTGATTAACAAATAAACACTTTTTCTACCCCCCCCTTTTGGCTTTGTATATTTCATTGACATTGGTCATTGACTTTTTTTAATTCTTCTTATACAATTGTAAATACTGATTAAATAAAGTAAAGAATTTGCTCTATTGTTGAATACGTTTAGTCAGTCAGTTATAAAAAAAGGAGTTGTTATGTTCTTTAAAAAAGATAATACGGAAGTTGAAGTTTTAAAAGAGAAAAATATGGGATAGGACGGAAAAATGAAATTGGAAAAACTTTTAATTAAAAAACTGTTAGAAGATGAAATAGTTAAAAACTCTTTTAAAGATGTTGATTTAAAAAAAGTTGCTGAGATTATTGAAGAGTATTTATCAACCGATACAATAGACGAAAAAGTGTGTTATGAATTTTATAAAAAAATAAATCTTCCTTATTCGATTGTTTACCGCGCTTTTGGGCTTGTAAAAACCGATATTAAAGATGAAAAGATTAAAAGCAAACTTGACACTCTTTTAAATATCACAGCCAAGGTTTATATTAAAAAAGAGATTTTGTCTTTAAAAGAGTTGCTGCTTGAAAAGCAAAAGCACGATTTTTTGCTTTTTCAGGCTCATAATAAATGGATTGATAAAATAGTAAATGCAGTTAAATATGATAAAATAGACGAATACCCTCTGGTTGATAGTAAACACTGTAAATTTAAAGAATATTTGGCTTATCTTGAGTCTTTAATGATATGTCTGGATGTTAATTTATGCGTTTATATTCATGATTTGCACAATCTTATTCATATGCTTTCAAACTCTTTTTATGTCTTTTATAAAAGAGGTTATTATGCGGAGTCTTATTTTGTGTTTAAGGATTTAAAAGAGCAGATTTTAAAATTCTATAACACTCTTAACGAGCTTTATATTTCTACTTTTGCCAATATAGAGAAAAGTTTTTTTGATTTAATAGAAATTTTAGTTAAAAGTAAAACGCTTTATGTAGGGGTAATAGATTTAAAAAATTTAAAAACTTTAAATAAGCTTATTAATGAAAATGTTGTTACTCAGGCTAAAAAGGAGCTTTTTAAACGGCTTAAATCCAGATATAAGAATAAAAAAGATTTTTTAATTATAGAAGGGTCTAGCAACGATTTTTATTTTTTGGCAAAAGATATAGATTTAAAAGAGTTTGAAAAAGAGATAAAAGATATTTATGATATTATTAATTCCGAAATAATAATAAATGATGAGAAGGTTGTTTTTGACGCGTTAATTTTAGGAATTATACTTGATAAGTTTTCTCAGATAAAAGTTAAAGATTTGATAAATTATTTTTCCTATTTAAAGAAAATAGCTAGAAACAGCGGTAGAAATATTGTTATAAACAATAAGGAAAATCATTTAGAACAGTGGTTAAAAGAGCAGATAAATATAGATTATATAAGAAAAAAAATTGAAAATAAAGAAATAGACGTTGTGTTTCAACCTATTTTTGAATCGGCAAACAAAAAGATTTTTTCGTTAGAAGCGCTTGGCAGGATAGTCGAACAAGATAAATTAATTCCTGCCGGAATGTTTATAGACCATATTTATTCAATGGGGAAAATAAGCGAATTTGATACGGTAGTTTTGGAAAAAGTATTGGAAAAAGAAGAACTTGTTAAACAAGTTACCAACAGAGTTTTTTTAAATATATCTTTTGAAGCTTTAAAAGATGAAAATTATATTAAAAAGCTGACACAGGTGATTGATTTTTTAGATATAGATATTGTTTTAGAACTTACCGAACAGCGTTTTGTGGAAAACCTGGAGCTTATTGAGAAAATCCATAAAGAAAATAAGACTTACTTTGCCGTAGACGATTTTGGAAGCGGTTATTCTTCCATATTGCTGGTAATTAATCTGCTTAGAAAAAATATGATAAGGGTTTTAAAAATAGACGGTACGCTAATTAAGAATGTTAAAGACGATGAGTTTTTAAAAAAAGCCGTAAAAATTATTGCCGGATTTAGAGAAGAATTTAATTTACATCTGGTAGCCGAGTTTGTAGAAGATGAAGATACGGTTGAAATTTTAAAAGAAATAGGAGTTGATTTACTTCAGGGATATTATCTTTCTATGCCAAAGACGATTGAGGAGCTTTTGGTTGAAAAAGAGGAGAGACTAAAAGAGATTATTGATTGAGACCACCGTTTATTTGATATAATTTTATCAAAAAGGTCTGTTAATGAGGATATTTTTTGTACTGTTTGTAGGAGTGTTATTATTTGGGGCAGAAGTTAAGCTTACCAAAGTTTACGGTAAAAGCGGAGATATAAGCGTATTTGTCAAAAAAGGGGTAAGCGGGATAGTTTTATGTCCTTATATGAACGAAAAAATAATATGTGCAAGGGCTGTTTCGTTTGGTAAAAAGGTCTCTTTTTATCCGGTGGATGATTTTCAAAACGATGCTTACGCTCTTCCTGTGGTGTTTCCAAAGGCGGGAGATGAAATTGTTTTTGCAAAAGATTATGACAGAATTTTAATTATAGCTCCAAATCAGGAAGTATATCTTAAAGTAAAAGAGCTGTATAAAAATGCTACCGTTGTTTCGCCGGATGTTTTTGCGGCGTTTTTGGACGGGGAAGTAGAAAAGAGTGATTTTATTGACTTTTCCAAAAAGATGAATATAGGAAGAATTATTTTTGTTTTAGATAAAATATACGAAGTTGATTCTTTCAGTTTTTATGCCATAAAAACGAAAAAAACGCCTATAACCGCACATTATAAAAGAGCGTTTTTTACATATTTCAAAAATTTTGATATAGAACCTGTAGATTATAAACGTTTTATAAAGGATTAACATGATAGACGCTAAACATATAAAAGCTTTAAAAAATATTGTAGGCGAAGATGATATTAAAACGGATAAAATCCATTTAAGGGCGTATTCATACGACGCCACAAAAGAGCATTACTATCCCGATGCAGTTGTATTTCCAAAAGACGAAGAAGAAGTTAGCAAAATTTTAAAATATTGCAACGACAATAAAATAGCAGTAATTCCAAGAGGGGCTGGAAGCGGATTTACCGGAGGGGCTTTACCGGTAAACGGCGGGATTGTTTTAGCTGTTGAGAAGTATATGAATAAAATATTGGAAATTGATGAAAAAGATATGGTGGCTGTTGTCCAGCCGGGAGTTATTAACGCCCATTTGCAAAAAGAAGTTGAAAAAAAGGGGCTTTTTTATCCGCCCGACCCTGCGAGTATGGATTATTCAACAATCGGTGGAAACGTCAGTGAAAACGCAGGGGGTATGAGAGCGGCAAAATACGGAATTACAAAAGATTATGTTATGAGTTTAAAAGCGGTCCTTCCAAACGGAGATATAATTAGAGCTGGAAAAAGAACAATAAAAGACGTAGCGGGGTATAATGTCGCCGGGATTTTGGTAGCAAGCGAAGGGACGTTGGCTGTTATTACGGAAATCACTCTAAAACTTCTTCCAAAACCGCGTCTTAAAAAGACCTATATGGGAATTTTTGAAAATGTTGAGGATGCCATGAACGCCGTTTATAAATCTCTTTCATCCGGGGCTATGCCTGTTGCTATGGAGTTTATGGATTCGCTTGTGGTAAAAGCCTTAAGGGAAAAACTTGGGGTAAATTTGCCTGAGTGGGCGGGGGCTCTTTTGATAGGAGACGTTGACGGAAACGTCGAAGAAGAGATAAATTATCAGCTTGGAATTCTTGAAAAAAGTTTTAAAAAAAACGGATGTAAAGAGTTTAAAATAGCACGCGATGAAAAAGAGGCAAACGAAATCTGGTATGCCAGAAGAAACGCAAGTCAGTCAATAACAATTTACGGAAGTAAAAAAATAAACGAAGATATTTCGGTGCCAAGAAGCAAACTTCCTGAGGCTCTTAGGGTAATTACAGAAATCGGTAAAAAATATAATTTGGTTGTGCCGTGTTTTGGTCATGCCGGAGATGGAAACATTCATGTAAACGTAATGGTAAACGGCAATGACCCTAAGGAAGTCGAAAAAGGGTATAAAGCCGTAGAAGAGATATTTAAAGCTGTTGTGGATATGGGGGGGACATTAAGCGGAGAGCATGGAATAGGGCTTAGCAAGGCTCCTTTTATGAAAATAGCTTTTAGCGAGGCTGAACTTAACCTGTTTAGAAGAATAAAAGAGGCTTTTGACCCTAACGGAATTTTAAATCCCGGAAAAATGGGACTATGAAAGTTTGTACGTTTAATGTAAATTCCATAAGAAGCAGGCTTGAAATTGTTCAAAGTCTTGTAAATGAATATAATATAGATGTTTTATGTTTGCAGGAGATAAAGGTTGAAAATGAAAAATTTCCTGTAATTGACGGAAATTTTGAGTGTGTTGTCCATGGACAAAAAAGGCTTCACGGGGTTGCCACCTGCTCAAAATACCCTATAGATGAATTTCAAAAAGGGTTTGATGGAGAACTTAACGAGCCGAGGTTTGTTTATACATTTGTAAACGGAGTTCATATTATCAATATTTATGCTCCTCTTGGGGATAACTACGGGGAGAGGTTTGAGTATAAAATGTATTTTTACGATAAGCTTTTTGAGTGGCTTAAAAGGTTTGATTTAAGTAAAGACAAAGTTTTGATATGTGGAGATTTTAACATATCCCATACCGAGCTTGATGTTTGGGATGAGGTTATTTGGGAGGGGGAAGTAACGCATCTCCCCGAAGAAAAAGCTATTATGTCTAAATTTTTGGATATAGGGTTTATCGATATAATAAGAAAAGTATATCCAAACGAAAAAGTTTTTACATTTTATGATTATAGAGGGGCGGCCGTGTATAAAAACGAAGGTTTAAGACTTGATTATATTTTGGTTACAAAGCCTCTTTTTGAAAAGTTCAGAAATATAGAAATATTGACATCCGTTAGAAGAAAAAGAAAACCCACTCCTTCAGACCATGTTCCTGTTATAGCGGAATTTGATTTATAGGTTATTAAATGCTTGAGCATATAATAGATGTTTTGGTTAATTTTGCAAATTCTATAGGATATATAGGAGTTTATTTTTATATGCTTTTGGTAGGTACGTTTATTCCGGTGCCAAGCGAACTTGTTTTGCTGCCTGCAGGATACCTTGCCGCAAAAGGGGAAAAAAATCTTTTGCTTTTGTGGTTTAGCGGGGCGTTGGGCAGTTTAAGCGGGGCGTTAATTAATTATTTTTTGGCAAAATGGATAGTAAACAGATTTTTAAAAGACAAGCCCGTTATTAAAAAAGTTACTAAATTTTGGAAAGAACATGGAAAAATTTCGGCTTTTTTAGCTCCCTTAACTCCTGGTCTTGGACAGTATATCTCTATTCCGGCGGGGCTTTCCCATATGCCTCTTCGCTGGTTTATTCCTCTGACTTTTTCGGCAAATCTTATATGGGTTGGATTTATGCTGATGATAGGATATATTTTCGGGGCTGGAGAGTCAGCCCATAAAGAGGTTGCGTATGGAAGCCTTGTTTTGCTTGGAGGGGTTATTGTAATAGCCTCTTTATACGTATTTAGGGAAATGAAAAAAACTAATAAGTAGAAACTATTTTATCTTTT
>NZ_JBMXVQ010000022.1:0-8126 GCF_053999135.1 Caminibacter sp. | reverse complement strand
TTTTAGCTTTACTGGCAATCTTAAAAAGATGTTCCGGGTCGTTATCGTCTTCAGGGATGCCCGGGCCGTAAAAGTCATTGTTTAAATGTTCTACTTTTTGATCCCCTGCAAAAAGCATAAGCCTTCCGGTGCCATTTGTGACTTCTTCTAAAGTCTGTAAAAATTCTTTTCTTTTTCCTTGTGGGACGTCTGCGGGTAAATATTTTTCTAACATAATCATCTCCTTAATTTAATATAAAATCAGTCCGTAACCTATTGTTGCAATACCTAATATAAAAAGCCATATTGCCGAGGTTTTTGCAATTTTTTTACTAAAAATTAAAGCATAAAACGCTTTTAAAATATTGTTACTTCCTGCTGCTATTACTATTGCCGAAGCCAAAGAATTTACTGATATATGAAATTTGCCTGTAAGAATAGATAGTATAAAAGGATCAATATCCGTAAAGCCTACGATAAACGATAAGATTTTAAGTCCTATATTTCCGAAATGATTTGTTACGTAATGGGTAATTGCCATCATAGCCACAAAAAGAAAAGCAAATACAAAAGCGGTTCCAAGTTCAAGAGGATTTCTGTCATCAATAGGTGCGTTTAGAGATGATGTTTTTTTATATAAGAGGAATGCTGTGATTAAAGCAATTATGGCAAATAAAATCATAGGTACAGTAATTTTTTTTGCTATTTCTTTGTTAAAAATATAAGCAATTATTAATAATCTCAGATACATCATAGCCGTGGCGGTAATAATTGCCGAGTTGATAATACTTAACAGTTCATCTTTTGCGTTAATATTTAAAGCTTTTTTTGCTAAAACCACCGTTGTCGCGGTAGAGCTGTAAAGTCCTCCGAATATTCCCGTAATTAAATAACCTTTGTTTTTAAAAATAAATTTTTGAGCCAGGTAACTGCCGTAAGATATTGTTGAGATTACGACTACCACCAGCCATATTTTAAAAGGGGAAATACCTATATAATTTAAAGGTTCATCCGGAAGTATAGGCAATATAACAGCACTTAAAAGAATAAATTTTCCAAGCGTTTCAAATTCTTTTTCATTTATTTCATTTAATATGCTCCCGATATAACTTTTATAATTAAGAATAAATACTACTAAAACAAAAAGCAGGGCTATCATCCAGATTTGGTTATAAAGATGGATTAATCCTCCAAAACTGTAAACTATTGCCATAAGTAAAAAAGAGATAATGGAAGTTCTTTCTTTTTCGTTTTTAAAATAGTAGTGGATGGCATATAAAATACTAAGGGCGATAAATCCTGCAATGTAAAAATAAACAGAAATTTTATAAAAAATAAATCCCATTACTCCGATAAAAGTATAGGTTCTGGCTGAACCTACATGGGATTTTGATTTATTTACTCTGTAAGTTTTTAATTCAAGTCCTATAAGAAAAGAAAAAACGACGACCGTTAAAAAAGAAATCAAATCTTTAGGAATCAAATCATTCATAATACCTCTATTCCTTTTGTTTTTCTGTAATATTTTAAAATAGCCATTTTTACGGCGTCGTTAAATACAAACCAGCTAAGCGAATAGGCCCACATAAAAAGCCCCCATCCCCATCCGATAGGAGTCATAAGTCCAAATCCGTAAACGGCTATAATTGTTCCGATAACCCGTGTTGAGAATGTTGCTCCAAAAAGGATTAAAGAAGGCCACGGTTTTTTGAAAAACCAGTCATCAATCCTTGTATTGTAAATGGTTCCATGTCCTGCAATTACCAGTTTTGCAAAAAAGAGACTCTGGACAAATCCTAGCCATGATTTTTCATCATTTACATTAATCCAGTTAGGAACGTCAGGTAAAAACGCAAGACTTTCAGGATGGGCTTTTAGATAAACCATTGTTATGTAAAAGATTAAAAAGCTGCTTATAACCCCCGCAATTCCAAGCCAGCTTGAAAGCACGAGCATTTCATGCATATCCCATCTGACAGGTTTGCGTCTAATTTTTGTATTGTCGTATGCAATTGCCAAAATCGGGATATCATTTAAAAGGGCCAAAATAATAATCATTAAAGCGGTAATAGGGTAAAAATTAAAAATCACAATTGATAAGGTCATAAAAACTATAATTCTTATAGTTTCGGCAATTCTGAAAACCGTATAGCTTTTCATCCTTTCAAACGTAATTCTCGCTTCCTTAATGGCATCGATTATTACTTTAATTCCGGGAGCCATCAAAACAATATCGGCAGCCGCCCTTGCAGCATCCGTAGCTCCGCTTACGGCAATTCCCGCGTCCGCTTTTCGCAAAGCCGGAGCGTCGTTTACCCCGTCTCCCGTCATTCCTACAATATGGTCTCTTTTTTGAAGTTCATCTACTATAAAGTATTTGTCTTCAGGGAAAACTTCGGCAAATCCGTTTGCCTCTTCTATTATTTTTATAATTTCGCTTTCATGCCTTTTTACGCCGCCTTTTATTAATTTCTGTTCTCTTTCGATTTCTTTTTTTACAAGTTGTACTATTTCATTTACTTTTTTTTGAATTTCGTCTTCACTTAAATTCATAGCTTTCAGCAGTGCTTTGCTTATTATTTTGGCAAGTTCTACGTATTCGTCGTGAGTTTCGTTTTTAAGTTCTCTTATTGAATAAATGTTTTCACCGATTCCCAAAATTTTTGCAATATATCTGGCAACGGCCACATTGTCTCCCGTTACCATTTTAACTTCAACGCCTCTTTTTTTTGCTTCTTCAATCGCTTCTTTTGAATCGGGTCTTGGAGGGTCAAACAGAGGAATGAGTCCTAAAAAGTGAAATTTATTTTCATCGGCCAATTTATAAGCAACTCCTAATGTCCTAAAACCGTTTTGGGCAAATTCTTCTACTTTTTCATACGCCAGTTTTTTATGCTCTTCATTCAGGTCGCTTAGTTCTATAATTACCTGAGGGGCACCTTTTGTGGCTACAATTTTTTTCCCTTCTATTATTACGTAAGCTTCCGTTCTTTTTCTAACCGGGTCAAACGGAATAAATTTTAAAAGTTTAAATGGGGGAAGTTTTAGATTATGCTTTTTAGCCCATTCAAAAAGAGGGATTTCAATAGGGTCGTTGTTTTCTTTCCTGCTGGCAAGAAGTGCGTATTTAAAAAGTTCTTTTATATCATGGTTTTCTTCCACATAAGCTTCACCCACCGTCATTTTGTTTTGGGTCAGCGTTCCTGTTTTATCACTACATAAAACATCCATCCCCGCCATCTCTTCAATGGCGGCAAGACGGCTTACAATTGCCTGTTTTTTGGCAAGATTGAGTGCTCCGACAGCCATTACGACCGTCAGTACCGTAGGAAGCGCCACTGGAATTGCCGATACAGTTAAAACAAGTGAAAATTCAAGCAGCTCAAATATAGGTTCATGTCTTTTTATACCGTAAAAGATAATAATACCTACCATAAATATTGTGATTATTATCAAAAAATTACCCACATTAATAACCATTTTTTGAAAATGGCTTCTTTGGTTTTGTTCGGCTTTTGCAACAAGACCGACCGTTTTACCAAAATACGTATTAAGCCCCGTAGCTATTACAAGAGCCGTCATTTCACCCTGTTTTACGATTGAGTTTGAATATGCTATATCTCCCGGTTTTTTGGTTACGGGCAGACTCTCACCCGTAAGTGCGGACTGGTCTACCAAAAGATAATCGCTTCCTCCTATAAGCTTAACGTCTGCCGGGATAATGTCTCCTATTTTTATTTTTATAATATCTCCCGGGACTATCTCTTTTGCATTAATTTCCATCCATTTGCCGTCTCTAAGAACAATCGCTTTTCTTGCAAGTTTTTTCTTTAAAACTTCAATGGCGTTTAACGCTTTGTGTTCCTGGTAAAAATCAAGCCCCGCATTTACAAAAAGCATTATCATAATAATGGTAAAATCTTCCCAGTGGTGAACAAGCGCACTTAAGATAGCTGCAATCTCTATCATCCATGGAATGGGTCCCCAAAATCTTCTAAAAATTCTGTGCCATAAAGATTCTTTATTTTCCGGTATTTCATTTGGTCCGTATTTTTTTAATCTTTTTTTGGCTTCTTCGTTTGAGAGTCCTTTTTGTAAATCCGTTTGAAATTCGCTTGCTATTTTTTCAACGGGAATATCTTTGTATTCCTCAATTTTCATCTAAATCTCCTCAAAGCCCTGTCAATTGCTTCGGAGTATGTCGGATGAGGAAACACCGCTTTATCAAGCGTAGCAATATCCATTTCTCCGGCAAGCGTAGCTGATAATATTCCTATAATCTCTTCTGCATTCGGTGCGAAAATATCGGCCCCTGTGATAAATCCTTCATCATCTGCGTAAATCCTGAGAGTTCCTTCTTCATCACCTAAATAACTTCCGCTGATTCCAAGATGAGAAATCGGAAATTCCGCCGTTTTTGTAGAAGATACTCCGATACTTGCATAACTTAGCGGAAGTGTGTAAATAAATTTCGGAATATTGTTAAGATTTAATTTTTCTTTTTTGCCTAAAATTTGATTTGCTACATTTAGAGCCTCAGCCCTTGCCGCGTGTGCGAGCATAAGTTTTCCGTTACAGTCTCCAACGGCATAAACGCCCGACATTGTCGTTTTAAAATACTCATCCGTATCAATGCCTTTTGAAACTTTTATTTTATCCGTTTTTACAACATCCGTATTCGGCACTCTGCCGGCTGCGACTAAAAGATATTCGCTTGTGATTTCTTTGCCGTTAATTTCCATAACGGCTTTGTTGTTTTTGGTATAGGCTTTTGAAATAGGGGAGGAAGGCATTAAATTTACGCCGATTTCTTTTAGCTGATTTTCAAGTTTTTTGGTGATGATTTCGGGGAATTTCTTTGAAATGGTTTCGTGTCTGTAAATTAGATTGACCTTGCTTCCGATACTTGCAAAAAACGAAGCCATCTCAAGCCCAATAGCACCGCTTCCGTAGATTGATATCTCTTTTGGCGCTTTTTTAAATTCAAGCGCTTCTTTTGAAGTGATAATATGTTTATAATCAAATTCAATTCCCTCCGGTTTTCTAGGACGGCTTCCTGTGGCTATTATTATGTTTTTTGATTTTAATGTTTTGTTATTTACCTCAACGCCTTCATCCGTTACAAAACCTTCTCCTTCTATCAGCTCAACCCCTGCCGCTTTACATTGAGCCCTAACGGCTTTTGCGCTATTTTGGATATGGGATTTTATTTTTTCCTGAAGGTTGGAGAGGTTTATTTTAGCTTTGCCTTCAAAAACGTCTTCGCTCAGTTCAAGAAGTGTTTTGCCTCTGTGAAGGAGGTTTTTAGAGGGAATACAGCCGTTATGAAGGCAAGTGCCTCCTAAGTGGTTTAAATCTTTTTCTATAAGCGCCACTTTTTTGCCGGCTTTACTAAGAACAATTGCCGCTGCGTATCCAAGCCCCCCTCCTATTATTATTACGTCATACATTTTTAATTTCCTCCTTAAAATCATTTACGAATTTTGCCGCCTCAACTCCGTTTAGTATCCTGTGGTCTATTGTAAAAGTTACTTTAATTTCCCCTTCATTCATTTTTCCAAATGCCCCGATACCTGCGTCTTTGTCGTTTATAAGGGCGGTAAATCTCTCAATCCCGAACATTCCGAGATTGCTTATCCCAAAAGTGGAACCGCTCAAATCTTCAATAGTGAGCCTTTTTGTTTTTATCTCTTTTAGCCATTCATTTATTTCATTAAGGCTTTTTTCTTCCGCGTTTTTAATCACACACATATAAAGCCCATCGTCTCTGCTTACTGCCACTGAAATGTTTGAAGCAGGGTAGGTTAAGAGTTTATTTTCTTTTAAAACGCTTCTGGTTAGCGGATTTTTTTGCATGGCAAGTGCTAAAGCTTTTATAATCTGCGCGGTTAGTTTAATTCCCTCTTTTTTTGTAATGTTGATTTTTTCAAATATAAGAAAAGTTGGTTTTTTTATAGAATTTTGAACGTTTTTAATTACCGCAATTTGATTTGGGGTTAATTTTGTGATTTTTGGGATATTGTTTTGTTTGATATAGTTTAAAACCTCTTCACTTCTTATTTTATGGTCTAATTTAAAATTGTTTATATCAAGGTTGTATTCTTTTATAAGTTTGGCGGCTTTTGGAGTAAAATATTTTTTTATTATCACTTCGTCGATATCTTTTAAATGAGCCGGTTTTGGAAGTTCGCCTTTGTTTTGTAATTCTTCAATGTCAATTTCGTATTCGGCAGCTTTTTTCTTAGCAGCAGGAGAAGCGCTGCCGCTTACGTTTTTTGGGCTAGAAGAGATAATTTCGTTTAGAATTTCATCGATATCGACAGTGGTTTTTGTTTCTTCTTTTGGCTGTGTCTTCGGTTGAGGTTTTGTTTCTTCCGTTTTTGCCGCTTTTTGTTCTGTGTCGATTATTGCTATAGGGGTTTTTACCGGTACCTCCTCGCCAACATTTACCAAAATTTTTTTTACAACCCCCTCGACTCCCGCTTCGACTTGCATAGTGGCTTTGTCGCTTTCAATTTCTACAATTGGAGTCTCTTTTTTTACATAGTCTCCAACTTTGACCAGCCATTTGACTATTTTTCCTTTATCCATCGTGTCGCTGAGAATTGGCATTATTACTTTATATTCCATTTTCAGCCTTCCATTTAAGGATTTTTTTAACTATTTTATCGGGAGTAGGGATTGATAATAGCTCAAGTTTTCTGTTATATGGAATAGGCACGTCTTCTCCTGCAATTCTCAGAACGGGTGCGTCTAAATCATAAAAACACTTTTCTTGAATCTGGGCTACAATTTCAGCGCCCATTCCCCCGGTTTTATGGTCTTCTTCAACAATTACGCATTTTTTTGTTTTTTTAATTGAATTTGCTATTGTTTCAATATCAAGAGGTCTTAAAGAGTTTAAATCGATAATTTCCACATCAATTCCGGCTTTTCTCAGCTCTTTTTCGGCTTCAAGCACATCATATCTCATTTTAAGATATGTTATGATTGTTAAATCTTTTCCTTCTTTTACTATTTCCGCTTTAAAAGGGTCAAAATTTTTCAGTTCTTTAAATTCCATTTCCATCGGATATAAAAGTTCATGTTCTAAAAATACAACAGGGTCGTTTAGGAAAATAGCACTTTTAAGCCCGTAATAGGCATATGTGGCATTACTTGCCGCAAGTACTATAAGTCCCGGAATAGATGAATATAAAGTTTCATAATTTTCGCTGTGCTGTGCGGCAAGCTGACGGCTTACACCTCCTGGCATTCTGATTGTCAGTGGAATAGTCATTTTCCCGCCGCTCATATACCTGAATTTTGCCGCATGGTTTATAATCTGGTCCATCGCAAGCAGGGAGAAATTAACAGTCATAATCTCAGCTATGGGTCTAAGTCCGGCTATTGCCATACCTATTGCGTTTCCTACGATACTTAGCTCGGCTATAGGTGTGTCTATTACCCTTTTTTCTCCGTATTTACTGAAAAGCCCTTCACTTACCCTGTAACTTCCCCCGTATCTTCCCACATCTTCACCTAAAATAACTACACTCTCATCTGCCGCCATTGATTCGTCAATGGCTTTATTTAGCGCCTCACGGTAAAGCATTTTCACACTCCTTACAAAATACGTCTTCAAAAAGTTCATAATCTTCCGGTTCAGGCGAAGATGCGGCAAATTCAACGGCTTCATTTACCACTTTTTCAACCTTTGCGTCGGCTTCCTGGAAATATTTTTCATCCACGATTTCAAGCTCGAGCGCTTTTTTCTTTAAGTTTTCGATAGGGTCGCGGCGTTTAAATATTTCAATTTCTTCTTCGCTTCTGTATTTTCCCGCATCACTCATGCTGTGACCCTCGTATCTGTATGTCTCCGCTTCTATAAAATAAGGGCCAAGCCCGTTTTCTATATGCTCTTTTGCTTCCATAACAGCATTATAAACTTCACATACATCCATTCCGTTTATTCTTTTACTCGGCATATAGTTTTTGGCTTTGTTATAAAGTTCCACAAAAGGGCTGACCCATGAAATATGGGTCCCTATTGCGTAATAGTTGTTTTCTGCGAAAAATATAATAGGCAGCTTCCACGCACTTGCAATATTTATACTCTCAAAAAAAGCTCCCGCATTGCTTGCCCCATCACCGAATATTGCAAAAAC
>NZ_JBMXVQ010000021.1:0-8108 GCF_053999135.1 Caminibacter sp. | reverse complement strand
AAATAGGAAATTTTGACACCTCAAAAAAAGTTTTTATAATAGCCGAACTCTCCGCAAATCACGCAGGTAGTCTTCAAATTGCAAAAGATACGATTTATGCCGCAAAAGAGGCAGGAGCGGATGCGGTAAAACTTCAGACTTATACACCGGAATGGATGACGATTGATTGTAAAAAGGAAGATTTTATAATTAAAGGCGGGACTTTGTGGGACGGTAAAAATTTATTTGAGCTTTATAAATGGGCAATGACACCGCTTGAATGGCATGAAGAGCTGTTTAATTACGGCAGAAGTCTTGGGCTTGAGGTTTTCAGCTCGCCTTTTAGCAAAGAAGCCGTGGATTTTTTAGAAGAGTTTAATCCTCCCGCATATAAAATCGCCTCTTTTGAGATAACCGATTATGAGCTTATAGATTATGCGGCAAGTAAGGGTAAACCTATGATAATCTCAACCGGTGTGGCAACAATGGAGGATATGCAAAACGCTGTGGATATTTGCAAAAAAAGAGGTGTTGAGGTCGCACTTCTTAAATGCACTTCGGCATATCCCGCACCAAGAAGCGAAGTAAATTTAAAAACAATTCCGGCGATTAAAGAAATATTCAAAGTGGAAGTGGGATTTTCAGACCATACGCTTGGAATTTCTGCTCCCGTGGCGGCTGTAGCGATGGGGGCAAGGATTATTGAAAAACATTTTATTCTCGATAAAAGTTTAAACTCTCCCGATAAAGATTTCAGTCTGACTCCTGATGAATTTAAAGAAATGGCAAAAGCCGTTAGGGAAACGGAAGAGATGATAGGGGAAGTGAGTTTCAAGCCTAAAAGTGGGCGTCAGTTTTCAAGAAGTCTCTATGTTGTAAAAGATATTAAAAAAGGTGAAGTTTTCACAAGAGAACATATACGTGCAATACGTCCGGGATACGGGCTTCATCCAAAATACCTGCCTGAAATTCTCGGTAAAAAAGCGTGCAGGGATTTAAAAAAGGGTGATAGACTTAGGTGGGAAGATATAGGTGAGTAATAAAAAAAAACGAAAAATTTTTAAATAAACTATAAAGTAAAAAAATTTTAAGCCGATTATCTTTTTGAGAGTAGCAAGGAAGCTACAAAAAACTAAAAGGAGTTAGTGATGGGATTTAGAATCAGAACTAACGTTGCAGCGCTAAATGCGCATAACGCAATGATGGTAACGAACAGAAACTTGAACAATTCGCTTGAAAAACTAAGTACAGGGCTTAGAATTAACAAAGCGGCTGATGATGCTTCAGGGCTTCAAATTGCCGACAGTTTGAAAAATCAGGCCGATTCATTAGGTCAGGCGATTAGAAATGCAAATGATGCAATCGGAGTTATGCAAATTGCCGATAAAGGTATGGATGAGCAAGTTAAAATCCTTGATACCATTAAAGTAAAAGCGACTCAGGCCGCACAGGACGGACAGACAGAAGAGACAAGAAAAGCTTTGCAAGAAGATATTACAAGACTTATGGAAGAGCTTGATAATATAGCTCAGACAACATCTTATAACGGTAAAAAATTACTTTCAGGTCAGTTTACAGACCAGAAATTCCAAATCGGAGCGTATTCAAACGAAACAATTACTGCAAGTATAGGGCCTACAAGCAGTGATAAAATCGGGGATACAAGATTTGAAACAGGAAAATTAATTTCAGGGGCATCAGAGGTAAAATTAACATTTAAAGCAGTATACGGACTTCATGATATTACACTTGAGAGTGTAAAAATTTCTCATTCAGCGGGGACAGGAATTGGAGTATTGGCTGAAACTATTAACAAAAACAGTGAAAAACTTGGAGTCAGGGCTTCTTGGCAGGTATTGTCCACAGCTTCCGCTGCAGTAGGTGCAGGAGAAGTTAAAGGTCTTAAAATCAATGGTATTACCATCGGTGATATTAAAGATGTTAAAGCAAACGATGCTGATTCTAAACTTGTTGCGGCAATTAACAAATTAAAAGACCAAACAGGGGTTGAAGCATTTGTTGACAACAGAGGTCACTTAAACTTAAGAAGCGTAGACGGAAGAGGTATTGAAGTAAAAGTTGATAGTGGTAACAGTGTTTTAGGACTTGATGATAAAATGAAATCAAATTACGGAAGATTGTCACTTGTAAGACAGGATGCAAGAGATATTGTTATTACAGGACAAGGTGCTTCAAGTGCAGGATTTGGTGGACAAGAAACCGAAGCCACTATTAACTTAAGAAGCATTAAAGGAACATTTACATCTGCCCAGGCTGATGCTGTTGGATTTTTTGCTAATTATCAAACCCAGATAGCTTCTCAAGCAGGAGGCGGCAGAGGAGTTCAAGGCGGGGTTGTAACTCTTAGAGGTGCTATGGCTGTTATGGATATTGCTGATACAGCTATGAAAATGCTTGATAAAATTAGAGCCGATATAGGTTCCGTTCAAAATCAATTGGTAAGTACAATTAATAACATCTCAGTAACACAAGTAAACGTAAAAGCGGCAGAATCTCAAATCAGAGACGTAGACTTTGCGGCTGAAACAGCTAATTTCCAAAAAAACAATCTTTTAGCACAAGCAGGAAGTTATGCAATGTCTCAGGCGAATGCAGCTCAACAAAACGTAATGAGACTACTTCAATAATCTTCTTTCTCTCTTTTCTTTTTTTATTTTTGGAACGTATTTTGCTTCTCCTTTGTAAAATCTAAGGAGAGGTAAATGGGTTTTAGAATTAATACCAACATTGCGGCTATGCAGGCCCATGCCGCAGGAGTTGCCAATAATAGAAAATTAAGCAGTTCGCTTGAAAAACTAAGTACAGGACTTAGAATTAATAAAGCGGCTGATGATGCTTCAGGACTTCAAATTGCGGATTCTTTAAGAGACCAGGCAGATTCGTTAGGACAGGCAATCAGGAATGCAAATGATGCAATTGGTCTTTTACAGATTGCCGATAAAGGTATGGATGAGCAGGTTAAAATCCTTGATACCATTAAAGTAAAAGCGACTCAGGCAGCACAGGACGGACAGACAGAAGAGACAAGAAAAGCTTTGCAAGAAGATATTGTAAGACTTATGGAAGAGTTAGATAATATAGCTCAGACAACATCTTACAACGGTAAAAAACTACTTTCAGGTCAGTTTACAAACCAGAAATTCCAAATCGGAGCGTATTCAAACGAAACTGTTGTTGCAAGTATAGGACCTACAAGCAGTGATAAAATCGGGGATACAAGATTTGAAACAGGAAAATTAATTTCAGGGGCATCAGAGGTAAAATTAACATTTAAAGCAGTAGACGGACTTCATGATATTACACTTGAGAGTGTAAAAATTTCTCATTCAGCCGGAACAGGGATTGGGGTATTGGCTGAAACTATTAACAAAAACAGTGAAAAACTTGGAGTCAGGGCAACATGGCAGGTATTGTCTACAGCTTCCGGCGCAGTAGGTGCAGGAGATATAAAAGGTCTTAAAATCAACGGTATTACCATCGGTGATATTAAAGAAGTTAAAGCGAACGACAGTGATGCAAGATTAATTGCGGCTATTAATAAAGTAAAAGACCAAACAGGGGTTGAAGCGTTTATTGACAACAGAGGTCATTTAAACTTAAGAAGCGTGGACGGAAGAGGTATTGAAGTGGAAGTTGAGAGTGGTAACAGTGTTTTAGGACTTAATGATAAAATGAAATCAAATTACGGAAGATTAACGCTTATCAGACAGGATGCAAGAGATATCGTAATTAGCGGGACTAATGCAAATGGAATGGGATTTGGAGGAGATGAAACCGAAGTTACGATGAATTTAAGGAGTATTAAAGGGGCGTTTACCTCTATACAAGCCGATGCCATGGGATTTTTTGCTAATTATCAAACCCAGATAGCTTCTCATGCAGGAGGCGGCAGAGGAGTTCAAGGCGGGGTTGTAACTCTTAGAGGTGCTATGGCTGTTATGGATATTGCTGATACTGCCATGAAAATGCTTGATAAAATCAGAGCCGATATAGGTTCTGTTCAAAATCAATTGGTAAGTACAATTAACAACATCTCAGTAACACAAGTAAACGTAAAAGCGGCAGAATCTCAAATCAGAGACGTAGACTTTGCGGCTGAAACAGCTAATTTCCAAAAACATAACCTTTTAGCCCAGTCAGGAAGTTACGCACTTTCTCAAGCTAATGCAATTCAGCAAAACGTAATGAAACTGTTACAATAATTTTTTCTTTTTTTTTCTTTTGCCGATTTAAAATAAAAAGGATTTTTATGACTGAAATTTTTGAAAAAAATATAAAGTCTTTAGTAAAAAAAGACCCCGTTCTTGCTTCTAAACTATTTTCTATTATAGGAAATAAAAGATATGAAATAGTCCAACAGGGAGACGACAAGGCAAATATTAATTTAATAGATACTAAAACCAATCTTCCTTTATATGAAACTAAGCCTTTAGAGGAAATAAGTAAAACTTTTGAAGAGTTTGAAAAACATTATGTAAAATATCCTTATTTATTTCAGTTTGGAGTTGGAAACGGGGTTTTTTTGAAACTTTTAATGCAAAATGCAAATCATAAAAGGATTTATGTTTATGAACCTTCTCTTGAAATTTTATGGATTGTGTTTAATCTGATTGATTTTACTAAAGAGATTGAAGAGGATAAAATTATTTTTTTTGATGCAAATGAATATCAGTATGTTAATGCTTATGATATTTTTTCCGATTTGGATGTAAGGCTTTTTTGCAGGACGTATTTTTTATACGGTGAGAGTAAATATTATGAAAAAGTTTTTGCTGAAGAAATGAAAGAAATTAATCAGATTAACATAAGAGCGATTAAAGAAAATGTAACGGGAGTAGGAAACGATACAATTGACACTTTAATAGGAATAGAACATCATATCCA
This sequence comes from Caminibacter sp., assembly GCF_053999135.1. Taxonomy (NCBI): domain Bacteria; kingdom Pseudomonadati; phylum Campylobacterota; class Epsilonproteobacteria; order Nautiliales; family Nautiliaceae; genus Caminibacter; species Caminibacter sp. The sequence goes on along the minus strand of NZ_JBMXVQ010000021.1, from coordinate 3,224 downwards.
GAATTTGCCAAGAATGTTAAAAGGCGCGAAATTTACTTCTCTTGCAAACCAAAAACTCTCAGACGTTGCAGTTATAGTTTCAACCGGTCCGTCCCTTACAAAACAGATTCCTTTACTTAAAGAAATTCAGAATTACGTAACGATAATAAGCGTTGATGCAAGTATGCCTATACTTGAAAAATGGGGTATAGTGCCGGATTTTGTAACATCTCTTGAGAGAGTAAAAGAAACCGCTGAATTTTTTAAAAAAACTTCTAAAGAGTTTCAAAAAAAATTTACTACACTTCATGCGTCTTTGCAGCATAAAGAGGTTTTGGATAACTCTTACGGTGAGAATATTCTGGTTATGAGACCTTTTAGATATACAAGGTATTATAATTTAAAAGATTACGGATATCTTGGAAGAGGAATGAGTGCCGCTAATATGGCTTACGAGCTTGCTTTTTTAATGCAGTATAAAAAAATTGTTTTAATAGGGCAGGATTTGGCTTTTGGCGAAGACGGTAAATCTCATGCAAGCGGACATGTGTATGGAGAGGATGAGGTAAAAAGCGAAGAAGAGTTTTTTGTAACCGCTTACGGGGGAAAAGGAGTAGTAAAAACTGCAAAATATTGGAATTTATTTAGAGGCTTTTTCGAACAGGACATAGCGGTAACAAGGCAATACGGGGTTGAAACTATCAATGCAACGGAAGGGGGAGCTAGAATTGAAGGAGCGGTTGAAAAGCCGTTTAGCGAAGTGGCAAAAGAAATTAAAAAAACAGAAAAGAAAAAATTGAAATTAAAATATCCCACTCAAAAACAGATTGATAAAAATTTGATAAAAGCATATAAAAAAACGCTTGAAATGATAAAATACGGAGAAAAGGTTCAAGAAAAAGTAGAAAAACTATTTTTAGAAGTGGCTGAAGTTTTTGACGAATTAGTTGAATTAAAAGATAAAAACGAGCTTGAAAAAATTGATTTTAAAAAATTAGAGAAGATATCTAAAAAAATTGATAAAATTAAAGAAATAATTGAATCTAAAAAATTCGGATATGTTTTTGGCGAAACGGTTAACAGTTATCTGTTGCAAAAAGAGATGATTTTAGCGTTAATAGCCGTGCAAAATCCTAAAAACGAAATAGAGAGAAAAGCGAAACTGATAGACTGGATTATGAATCACAGAGACTGGCTGTTTAATCTGGCGGGAAGTATTAACGCTCAGGTTATTGTCGTAAAAAGGGCTATTAAGAATCTGGAAGAGGAAATAAAAAAAAGAGGATTGGGATATGGAATTTGATTTAAAACAAGATGAAGACATTCAAAAATTTCAGGAAATTGTTGCCGAGGGGTTGCAAAAAGGAAAAATAGTAGAAAAAGAATATATAACTTTGTATAATCAGTTAAAAGATAAAAAAATCAAATCCAATAATATTATTTCAAAAAATATAGAATTTTTAAAAAATCATTATGAAAAATTAAGTTTAGAAGAGAAATTTGTCGTTAATAATCTGATTTTTGCTCTTGAAATCATTAACGGAAATGCAAAAGAGGGATTTAGAGATTATGTAAAAAGGGGTCTTAGGTTTTATACTCACAAAATGAGTAATAATAAGGAAGCGGAATTTTTTGTTGAGTTTGTAAGAAATTTTGAAGATGAGAGATTTTTAATAGATATAATGAAAGAAATTTTTAACGAATATTTTAATTATCCTTATATGGAGAGAAGAGCGATTATAGCAAATACGTTAGTTGTAATTTGGAATAATAAAAAGCTTTTTAATAATACGATATGGCTTGAAGTGTTTGAGGTGCTGGTAAAAACGATTGAAGAGGCTATAAAAAAAGAGTTAATTGAAGATGAAATGCCTCTTCATTTTTTAGCTTATCATATTTATGGAAACAATATTCATACAATTGACGAGTGGAGAGTTTTTAATGAAAAAGTAGAAAAAAAACCAAGTAAATTTTATAAAGAGTGGGGTGAGAGGAATAATTTGCCAAAATGTAAAAGCGAAGTTTCTAAAGGAAAGAAAAAAATAGGGTTTTTGATTGACAGGATTGTATTTAACTCCCCTTTTATGGTGTTTTATTCTTTATTAAAATCTTTAACCGAAAATGATGAATTTAAGAAAAATTATGAAATTTACGTATATTCGATGGAATATGTTTATAAACAGCAGGATGATGAAAATTTAATAGAAGCATTGAGTTCGTTAGGCGTTAAGGTGTATTCTCCTAAAAAATTTTTAAAAGAAGGATATTATTTTTCACATCTGGCTAAAGCCCTTGATATCAGAAATCTGATTTTAAAGGATGGGATTGATTATTTAATAGGCGGCGGCGGGTATGATATACCGATTTTTCTTTTTGCAAACCGCTCAGCTCCTGTGCAGGTATTCTGGTCTCATGGAAACTGTATAAGTGATTTAATAGGAATTGATAAAAGAATTTCGCATTTTGAGCAGGAGTGTAAAGAGTGGGATTGGGATATTTTTAATGTACCTATTGCGGAGGAATTTTTAATAGGAAGTGAAGAAGACAAAAAGCAGGGAAAAGCCGTTAAAGAGTCTTTACTGCTCGAATATGGGAAAGATACGGTAATACTCGGGACAATAGGCAGACTTATAAAAATTAACAGCGATGAGTATTTAAAAGTAATTTCAAAGATTATGAAACAAAATCCAAATACTATCTATTTGGCATGCGGAGACGGGAATAAAGAGGAAATTGAAGAAAAACTGAAAAAACACGGAATTGACAGAGACAGGTTTATTTTTACCGGAATGGTTAATCCTCATGTATTTGGGTGGGTTATTGATGTGTGGATAAATACGTTTCCACTTCCTCAAGGACACTCTCAAGAAGAATTTCACGCAAAAGGGAATGGGGTTGTAATAAATGGAAATCCTTTTAAGTGTAAAAATTTTGATAATGATTATGATGCGATAATGGCAAACTATAAAAATAGGATGGAGCTGTTTTTAAAAATGTACGAAATTGAAAATATACATAAAAATATAAATTGGTATGACTTAAGGTTAAATTTATATAAAAAATATAGAAACATTGATAAAAATATTTATGAGTGTATAAAAAAACTAAAACAAATCAAATCATGTAAAGAAAGATGGTTTGAATATCTTAATTGTCTTATTAGAAATAAAAGTTATTTTGAGATGGAAAAATTTATGATATATAGACAGTGGCAGATTGAAAAAAAATATTTGAATTCTATAAAA
>NZ_JBMXVQ010000020.1:0-81112 GCF_053999135.1 Caminibacter sp. | reverse complement strand
GAAATTTTAAAAGAATATATTGAAAATCAAAAAGTTCCCGATTAATTCCGCCTTTGTCCTCACTTCGTTACGGGGTCTATAGACCATCACCGCCCTTAAGGACGATGGTTTCGGCGGGAGTTGCTAATTCTTCTTTTTTAGCTGGATTAATTCTTGCTTTTTCTATTGTCCATTCCATAATAGTTGCATAATATCCCATCATAACCTCCTTAATTAATTATCTATACAAATTTTTCCATAAGCATACACATACCAATCTTTTCTACTAAATGTGTCAGGTCTGTTATATATCAAATGATAATACAGATAATCTCCATCTGGAATATTTATATTAAGCACTTGAAAACCATTTTTTGGATTTTCACTATCCCTGTTTTTCCAAAAATCCACATCACAACTAATCTCATATTTTTTTGCTATTTCTTTTATCATTTCTTTTGCGAGTTCGTATTTACTTCTTTTTCTTGGGATATTCATTTGCTTTAAAATTTTTATCATTTCTTGTAATGCTTTTTGGTATTTTTTATTTTTGATTTCGTTTACAGTTAAATATGCCATTTTCAACCTCCTTAATTATTTCTTTTAATATAAAAATTATACTATAATTATTTCATTTTGTCAAATGAAACTTTACAAAAAATATAAAATATGATATAATAAATAAGAAAAACAAAGGAGGTTGGAAATGGATTTATTAAAATTAATTTACAAAATAAATGAAAAAAGTTTTGAAAAATGGAAAAGTAATTATTCAAAAGATGAAGGTATTAGGATATTTTTTGAAACATTGGATAATCTTGAAAATAAAAAAGTAAAAACAAAAATCAAAAAAGATTTTAGTAATTTATTAGGCTTGAAAAAAAGTGTAAGAAATTTTATGTATTTTTATCAATTAATGCCAAGTAAAAATTTAATGACCAAATATATAAACTTATTATCGCACCAAATCCAAACAGAAATTTATAATAATTTGCTTGAATTTGCCAAACTCAACAATATAAAAATCAAGTGAACCTCCCCGCCCAATTACTTTGTAATATGGGCAAAGGTTTTTGATTTGAATGTTATATAGGAATTACACAGAAAAAACTAAAATAGAGAAAAATTGCAAGGAGCAAGGTTAAAAAAGAAGAAACTATATACATTCTTCATCTAAAACTTCTATGGCTTTTTTATAAAAAACCGCTTTGATTAAAAAAGAATGCGGTATTTCTATATTAAGCTCCGAAATTATTTTTTTTATTTCCTCTTCTTCTTGACCTGTAAAATTCAAGTATTTTTGAATAATTTTTCCTTCTTTTCCCACCATTTCGGCTATTTTTTTTATCTTCTCATAAACAAAATCAACAGCATCATAAAATGATTTATTTGGATACAAAATTGATAAAATGGCAATAAGATGAACGCTATCTATATTGCCAAAAAATTCCCTAATAGAAACAAGTTTATCTTCTTTTTTCTTTATGTTTTCTATTAAAGTCTTTAAATCATCAAGAATTATCTCCGTTTCTTTTTTTAATTTGCATACTTTATTTGCTTTAAAGGATAAATCTACATTTTTAGACGTTTTAAATGAAACCATCATCTTTTACTCCTTTATTAGAATTTAGAAGTTTATCAAAAAAAATCTAAATTACCTCATCAACTTTTTCTATATACCATACACTATCATCATCTAAAATCAAATGGTCATCTTCTTCATAAGAAAAAATGAATTCGGGATTTTGCAGTTCCTTTGTTTCTCTTAATTTTTCAATAATTTTAGCTTTAGAAGTTGAAGCAAACAATACTTCAGGTCTTGGGTCGGCAATAGAGCCGTCCTCAAACACTATTACCCAAATGTTTTTACTCATTTTCACTCCTTAAATTAAATTGTTTTTTCTAATTTTTTATTCAAAATCACTTTCAAATAATTCGGGATATTCTATATCCCTTAATTCTTCATTTATTTCTTTTGCTATAATTCTTTTATTCTTTAATTCTTCATCAAAATTGTAAAGTAATTCTCCTGTGTTATAATTTAGCAATAAATTAACAACTTCTTCTTTTGATAAATTATCTGGAAATTCTATTTCTATTTCTTTTGTTTTATACTCTACTACGGGAGCATATAATTTTAAAGTCTTCATTATTTTCTCCTTATTCTTCAATTTCTTCTACAACTTCATCAATTTCAAACTCAACTATCTCACCGCTTGCAAGTGATTTAACACTTGCATTTGATATTACAGAAACCAAATAACCCTCTTGGGCTTTTTCATTTATATATTCCTCTACTATTTCATCTGCTACTTTTTTAAAAGTTATTTTTCCTAACTCATCTATTAAAACTACAATTTTCATTTCAACCTCCTTTGTTTTTCATTTATATAAAATTAAATAATCAAAATTTTTAAATTCTTCAAAAGAGATTTTATAATCTTCTTTTATAAGAGAAAAAACTTTTTCTTTTATTCCACATTCGTTTAAATCTACTCTATACTCTACATTATAGTAGTCATCACTCCATTCGCTAATATGATGAGGAACATTTTCTTCTAATTGTTTCATAAGTTCTTCATTGTATTCTATAAATATTGCTTTAGCTATAAACATTGCAATTTCCTTAAAATGAAGCAACTACTACTGGATTTTTTTCATCCAGTTCTGCAATTTTTACAAGTGCTACAAAATCTTCTCTTGCTTCTATTACTACTTCATTTTTATTATTATTATGAATATATTTATCATCTAAATTAAATTCAGATTTATATTCTTCTACGATTTTGTTTGCCATTTTTAACCTCCTTAATTTTGTTTTATTAATAATATTTTATCATAAAAAAATTAATTTGTCAATAGTATTATTGATAAATATTGATAAATTATGAAAAATATTTATTCTCAATAAGTTAAAAAATTGTTGCGGGGGGGGGAATTGTTATATAGAAATTACATAGGAAAAATTACTATTTTATAAGAAAAAAACGGAAACTAAAGACAATTTTTAAAATTATAATGAAGACGCCCCATAAGAGGCATTTATGAATTTGTTTTAATTGTTTTAATTTCAGCGTCTTCAAAATCATAATCCTCTTCCCAAGTATCATATATTTCTTCACTTGCTATATTCCAATCTATTTCACCTACAAACATTTTGCCATTTTTAATAGCATCTAATACTTCTTTTGCCTCTTCTTCACTTTCAAAATAAGCAACATAATCTCCTACTACCTCAGCTTTACAACTATAAGGCAAAATTATTTTTACCTTTTTCCCCATTACTTTCATTTTTTCTTCTTCTAATTCTTTTTCGAGTTTTTTAATTTTATTTTTTAAATTCTCAATTTTTTTAAATAATTTTTCCACTTTACTATTCATTTTAATTCCTTTATCTTTTTATTCTACACTGCAAGATTTTCTTTATCTACTCCATAAATTCTTAATAGTTCTTCAATTTCATCTATCTTTTCATCTTCTTCAAAATACCAATCAAGTTCATATTCAATAAAGTCTTCTATATTTCCTCCATAGAGATATTCAACGCTTAGAGGAGAATAAAATTTTTCAAAAACTTCTTTAACTATTTTTCCGTTTTTCATAATTAAAAGATATGAATAATCACTTCCAAGTTCAGCGTCAAAAAACTCCAAACCAAGCTCCAATTTTTTTGCTAATAATTTAAAAAATAAATCTGGAGCGTTCCATCTACCCTGTCCTTTTATTACAATTTCAGTATGTTTTACTTCATATTTATCCATTATCATTGAATTAATCAATCCTCCATTATATTCAAGTGAATTTTCTTTTTTTATTTTTTCTATTTCTTCTTTAAATTCACCAAAAATCTCTAATACTTTATTTTCAGTAGGCACTAACCAAGTGTCCCCATAATTATCTTTTTCAAGCATTGAATCTATTATTTCTTTTACTTTTTGAATTTTCTCTTTCTCTCCTCTAATGTAGATTAGAGTATCGCTCCAATTTGCCATTTTTAACCTCCTTTATTTTTCTTATTGTTCTACAATTGCTTGAGTTTCTACAATCTCATAAATTTTGTCGTTAACTTTAGGATTTCTTATATACATATTCTCTACATAAAAGAAATATCCAAATACTCCACTATCACATAAATTATTTGCATACCCTATTTCTATTATTGCACCTGTTTTTTCTTTTATTTCTTTTTGAACTTCTTTAAAATCTTCACAGAAACGATTAAAATATTCTTCTTTATCTTCGATACTTGAATTATCATCTATTCCGTAAAAATCAGTGTATTCATCTATATAACCATCATTTTGATATACACAAGCAAGGTTTTCTATATCACTCATATATTTTTCTAAAAATTTTTCTAACTTTGGACTTATTTCTTTTAAAATATGCTCTCTACTATTTGGTATTACATCTCTTACAAAACAATACATCTTATCCTCCTTTTATTCAAAATCGTCATAACAACAACTATTAAGTTCATCTTTAATAGTTTCTATAATTAAAAGTAAAAGTTCTTCTTCGTCCATTGTTTCTAATTTGTTATCGTAAATAATTTCTTCTAATAAGTTAGCTATTACCTCATCATTTTCTTTAAGGGAAGAGGAAAAATTTTTGATATCTTCATAGCTTTCATCACTAATTTTGTTTGTATCAATACTTAGTATTTCAAGTTCTATATCATATTTATCAAATTCCAAATACTCTACTTCGGATACAGAATAATCGTTTCCATCTCCTAAGTCTATTACAAATTTACTTTTGGCACTTACATTTTTTATTTTTAATAAAGCAGTTCCACATTCAAAATGTATTTTTCTCTCAATGTCTTCAATTAAAATATCATAATATTTATTTATTGTTTCATTGATATTAAGGAAAACCATTTTCAACCTCCTTTGTTTTTCTTATTTTCTTTCTTTATGTTTATAATTTTATCATAAACTATCTTATTTGTCAATAGTATTATTGATAAATTAAATAAATCTTGATAAAATAATAAATAAGAAAAACAAAGGAGGCCGCTTAAAGGCGGGGGCTTGTGAGGTATATCAGTCTTGGGACTGCCCCGAAGGAGCGACTAACCTTAACCTCATAGGGTGGCTGACGCACCCGTACCGGGTAGAATAGAAATTTTCAAGCTCTCTATCCAACCCGTTAATTTTAAGATATTTTACTAATATATTTGCCGCCCCGTTTATGTCGGCATTTATTTTTAATCCGTCTTTTGTCCGGTATAGCCCTCTTTTAATTCTCTTACCGCTAAAAGAAACATTGTTTGCAGGAATATCCATATCTATAAAAGAAGCCTTAGAAGTATAGCTCTCATCTTGAAGAATGTAATTAATTCCAAGCCGTTCGCATTGTCTGTCATATATGGACTTAAGATATGCTACCCGCTTATTGTAATAGCGGTTAATACTTTTAAGATAGCGACCGTCTATTATAAAAGCCGCCCCACTATCAGAATAGCAGGTAGATAGATTATCCAAGCCCATATCAATAGATAAATATCTGTCTTTATCCATTGATAAAGGCTCAACCTGTTTTTTATAGACAAACTCTATATCAAATTCCATTCCATTAAATACAGGGATTATTCTGATTTCTTGAAGTTTATCGACTTGAATATGTTTTGGCAGTTTAAATACTAATTTCTCTATTTTTGGTTCATATTTTTCTTTAAATGTCTTTGATAAGCCAATATAAACATATCCATCTTTAACTCTTGCACTTCTACCTTGAATTGAGATTGTCATAAGTTCATTGTCTTTTTTGTATTTCGGAAGTCCTGTTTTGTCTGAATATTTGCCCTGTTTTTTTAGTTTAAGCAGATTAAAAAAACTTTTAAAATTTCTATCTACAAAGGTGCTTTTTGAGGTGCAAAGAAAAAAGAAATAATTATTAAAATTTTTGCTATACTTTTAAAACCGTATTATTTAATACGGTTAAAAAAATCGCAACCTCCTTATTGAAGAATGGCATACCCTTTGCTTTTTAAGCAAGGGGTATGATGTTATTGTAAAATCTTGCCAAATCTTCGTAGTCTAAAAAATCGGCTTTTATAATTAATAAATAAAAAAATTCTTTTGAATAATTTTTGCTTAGTAAATTGCTTCCATATATAAGTGTTCTTAATTGCGATTCATTTGCATTTTTTACAAATTCAATTGCCAATTCATTTGGAAGAGGAAATTTTCTATATGATAACAATCTATCAATACCACGCCAGTTTTTAACCTCTTTTTCCAATATTTCATAAGGACAGTGTTTTTGATTTAGAATTTCCCCCAAGCATTATATACTGTATGAGTCGCATATTCTGTTTTGTTAAAATAATCATCTTTTATTATTTTTCTTATAGTGTCTTCACTTAAGTCATTTGCATTTTCTAAATTTTTATGCAAATAATAATATTTTAAGTTATTTACTTTTTTTGATTCACTAATAAGTGAAGCTATTTTTGCATAAAGTGAGAATATATCGTTATAATCCTTTGTTAATTGCAAAATATAAGTATCTTCAAATCCCAACTTTTCATTTTCAAGAATGTATTTTTTTAAAAGCTCTTTTGCTTCATTTGTTAAATTTGAATCTATAAGCGCCGTAAACATAAGCATTCTGTCATAATAAAAATGAAGTTCCATATTGTTTTTTACTATAATTTTTCTTATTTCCCTTTCTCCATAGTTGGTATTGTTTAATAAATAAAATATCGCTTTTTTATCTACTTTAAAATCTTTTCTGTTTAACACTTCTATATCAATACTATCAAATTTTTTATCGTTTACTTTTATTAAGTCAATAAGTTTTTCGGCCGGAAGCTGTTTTGCAAGTATTCTTCCTATTGTTTTGTATTCCTCATAATTAAAATATCCGAATTTATCCTCCATAAATTTAAAATTTTTAAAGTTTTCAAATATATTTTTTATAAAATCTTCACTAAAAGGGATATGGTTATATAAAAAAACTTCTTTATTTTTTATACAATCCCATAACTCATCAAAACTTCCAAATCCAAATTCTTTTAATAAGGAATTGTTTTTTGAGATTATTTCTATAACATCTCTTTTGCTTATTAAATCCTTTTCTTTTAAATAAGAAATAATAAGTTTTGCATTATCTTTATCGTTTTCCCTTTTTAAGTATTCTTTTAAAGAAGAAGCTAAATTAATGTTGTTTTTATTTATAATAAGATTAGTTATGTTTTTTTGTAATTTGTTTCTTTTGATAATATTTTTAAGCTCAATCTCATCCGCTTTTTTTATAAGCTCTTTTAAAATTTCTTCATCTTTAATTTTTATATAGCTTAATAATCTTATAAAGTGTCTTTTTTCTGTTTCTATTGCTTTTAACGCAATGTTTTTGAATTGTTTTTCTGTCAAGTTAGGATTTAATAAAATAAATTCGTTTTCAAGGCTGTTTTTCGTAATGTAGTTAATTTGTTCCTGTTCTATTCTGTAATCGTTTTGTTTGATAAGTTTTATCGCTGCATTTGGAGAAATAGAAAAATAGTATTGATATGTTTTTTTTAATAAATTTGGATTTTTTAGAAGTTCTATAAAATCCATAAAGTCCTCTTTGTTTTTGTTTATCAATTTTTCAATTGTCATAATTGCAATAGATTCTTCCGGTTGTTTTTTTAGAATGGCTTTATAAATTAACGGGTTGTGTAATTTTCTATTAGGTAGTTTTTTAAGTGTAACTATTTTTTCTATTACCTCATCGCTTACATCGTTTCTTTCTATTTTTTCAGCTATTTCTTTACCGCTTAATTCTAAAAGACTTTCTATGCTTTCGTATCTCATCATAACCTCCTTAATTATTTGAATTATTTACATTAAAATTATACAAAAGATATAGTTTATTGTCAATATCATATTGACAATTACATAAAAATATTGTATAATTTAAGTGTAAAAACAATTAAGGAGGTTGCAATGAAAAAAATTGAGGTTGTTTATGACAGAACTATCACTTGGAATGAAATTTTAAGCTGGTTTGAACCTTTAAAATTTGCTTCAAATTTAACAAGATATAATTTTGGAGAAGAGCTTCCAAAATACTGTAAAGACAGTTTTGAGGCGTTTAAAGAGCTTCTAAAAGAATATGATTTATCCGTTAAAGATGTTGTATTTATGCCAATTTACGCATATATACACGGGGATATTGCTTTTAGCACAGGTTGTTTTTGCGATATGTGGGATAGCGGAGTTGCAGGATATTTATGGACTGAAAAAAAAGAATATTTAAAAAACATAGGAAGAACAAGATTTACTAAAAAAGTCAGGGAAAAATTCGAAAACGAGGTTGAAGATTTAGTTAAATGTCTAAACAGTAACAGTTATTATGTAAAAGTATATGAGAAAAACGAGGATGAACCTATTGTGGAATTTGATATTATGCTTGAATATGAAGACGAGGACAGGATTCTAAAAGAAATATCAGAAATGAAAGCTATTAATAACGGAGAAGAATATCAAATAGAATGGATTTATTAATTTAAGGAGGTTATTATGAGAAAAGAAGAAATACTAAAAGAACTAAATGAAATAAAAAAAAGAAAAGAAGAGCTTGAAAAAGAGCTTGAGGAAATAAAGGCTCAGGAGTCTGGGTTTAAATACAAAGTAATATTACCTTATGAGTGCAGCGCAAAAGCATATGGCGATTATGTTGCATATTTTAAAACTAAAGCAGAGGCGGACGCAGTAATGAAAAAAATTAAAAAAGGCGAAGCCCTTTTTTCAGACGCCGAATGGAATGTAGCAAGTGAAGAAATCACTGATACTTGGAATGATGAATTTATTTATGAAGACGCAAAAATTGAAAAAATATGATAAAAAAACAAATAGTTTATAAAAGGCAATAAAATGGAACTTACGTATGAACAGCAGCAAATTTTAAAAGCGGTAAAATCTAATTTGCCGCTTATTAAAATAAACGCTTTTGCAGGAACGGGAAAAACTACAACCTTGATAGAAATTGCAAAAGCCAATCCAGGAAAAAGAATATTGTATTTGGCATTTAACAAAGCAATACAGGAAGAAGCAAGAGCAAAATTTCCTAAAAACGTTGAAGTTAAAACCACTCATTCGTTGGCATACAGATATATTATTCCAAAAGCCGGTTATAATGTCAGAAACAACTACAAAGCACCTGAACTGATGGAACTGTTAAATTTAGACTATGAAAGTGCCGTAAATGTTTTAAATTATTTCGAGTTTTATTGTAACAGTGCCATTGCAAATATTTCCTCATTGGGAATAGGCAAAGAAATTTTGATTAATATAGAAACTCTTTTCAACAGTATGCTTAATGGAAGCATTGATGTAACACATTCTTTTTATCTAAAAGTTTTTCAGTTATATTTAAAGAAAAAAATGATTAATATATATTCTTATGATATGGTGCTTTTAGACGAGGCTCAGGATACTAACGATGTTACCATTGACATATTTTATTCCATACCAGCCAGACAGAAAATTATTGTAGGCGACAGACATCAGCAGATATACTCTTTTAGAGGCAGTATAAACGCTATGGACAAAATAAAAGGCGAAGAATATTATTTGACTCACTCATTTAGATTCAATGAAGAAATAGCAGCGAAAGCGAGTAGGGTGCTTAATATATTCAAAGCGGAAGAACAACAGTTAAAAGGACTTGGCAAAAACAAAGAAATTAAAAACAAGGCATATATAAGCAGAACAAATGCTGCTTTAATTGAAGTAATGAACGAGCTTATGAAAGAGGATAAAAAGTTTAAAACAGTCAGAAATCCATATGAAATATTTGCTTTATCCTTAAATGTTTATAATTTATCAAAAGGAAGAGAGCTTGATAAAAATTTCAGATATTTATCAAATTTAATAGACGAAGAAACGGACGAAGAAGACATCTTATCTACATTAGCGGAAAAAGCCGAAGAAGTTGAAGATGTAGAGCTTTTAAGTGCCGTTAAAATAGTGGAAAGGTTTAAAAACAGACTTTTTGATATATATAAAAAAGCAAAAGAGTATTTTTATGAAAATTTTGAGTGCAAAATCTTTTTAACAACGGCTCACACTTCTAAAGGGCTTGAATGGGATGAGGTGGAATTGACTAACGATTTTCCAGCTTTTTATACGATAGCGAAATGGTGGGTTGAGAACGGGTTACCTATAAAAAGAACTGATTTTGTTAAAATCTTCACAGACGCTCAAAAAGAAAAGAAAGTTAATCAGAAATTTATAGACGAATTTAATTTGTATTATGTAGCAATTACGAGGGCAAAAACAAAATTGATAGACAAAACGGATTTAGCAGACATAAAAAGCAAAAGGGAAGCGAACGAAGAGGTATATTTTATTTTAAAAAATCTGAATTAGACGAATTTGATTTTAATTTCGTTTAACAAAATCACCAAAGAATTCTCTTTTTAACTCTTTTTTGTTTATTTTAAATTCAATCCAAATTAATATCTCTTCGTCTTCATCGTTCCAGCCGAAATCATATGTTAAAACATTATTAATTTAAAAAACTACATTAAGAAGTGGAAAATTAGATTTTAATGAGCGTGTTTTTTGTCTTTTGTTTTAAGATAGATTACTGTGATTAACATTAGCGTAACCACTACCATTTGTATTAATTCCCAAGTAGTCATTTTTACTCCTCATTTGTTAGATACATTAAAATAATTGTTACTATTATAACATAAACGTTAGGTAGAACAGCTCCGCCCTGTGTTAAAGAATAACCGGCATTTACAAAAAAACCGAGCGAAGCATCGTGAATTGTTTTTAAGAGTTTTTTCTTACTCAATTTTAGCCGCCACTCCAGACCTATAGAAATCTATAAAAGCTTATAAGGAAATCTACAAGCCCGAGCTGGCGTATGCCGTCTGCGCGGCTTTATTGCTGCGGCTATTCCAATAATGGAACTCGCCTGCACTTTTCAGTTTTTTAGGATTGCATATTTTCCACATATAGTCAGTCAGCCATTTAAAAGATTTTCTAAAAGCAGCTTTTATATGATTTACAGCCCCGTTTATATCCGCATTCCATACTTTATTAAGGGTTTTGTCTTTAAATAATCCCCTCTTGGTTCGCACACCGTTTTGCGCATTAACCAAGTTAGTCTGCACGTCTAAAACTTCTTCCGTTATGCAGGAAGTCTTAGACGTATAGGCTTCATCTACTTTTATTACCTCAATTCCTCTGTCAACCGCTTTTTCTTCAATGTAATGGATTAGCTTAATAAATGGAATTTGAATGAAATTCTGTCTTGTAGATTTTCTTAATTTGCATTCTCCATTGTTTTTTAATGAACCTGTTGAGTCTGATAAAATTAATCTATTGACCTGATGATTAATTAAGTAATTAACCGTTTCTTTTGCGATTTTATGAAACGCTGTTTTAAAATAATCATTTCTTCTTTGGATAATGTAAGTTTTCAGTTTCTTAAGATATCTGCCTTTTTCGGTATAGCTTTTTGGAATTTTTATACCTTTCTTTGTCGTTTTCCATTCCGTTATTTCATTTGAAATTGATTTATTCAGTTTTGAAATTAGCTTGTTGTATCTGTAGTTTTTGTATTTAAAAGGACTTCCGTCTATAATTACCGATTGGGTTTCTTTATCATCTATAAATAGAGTTATTAAGTTGTTTAATCCTACGTCTATTGAAGCCGTTTTATCCGTTTGATAATTAATTTTTGCTATTTTTTCTTCATATGCAAATTGTAAATATATTTCGCTGTTTTTATAAACAACTTGAAGCGACTTTAACTCTTTTGATTTTAAATAATTATACTTTTCTTTTGGAAAATAGATATATCTCATTTTTTTAGATAGATTAATTCCAAGTAAATTTTTCTTTTTTAAACTCCAGCTTACATAATTATCAAGGGGAATTGAATAATTATACAGTCTTGACAATTTTTTTGCTTTTGGCAGTCTCGGCAATCCTCTAAATTTAGAAGGATTTTTTTTATATTCTTTTAGAGTTCTAAAATAATTTGAAAAATCTTTTTTCAATCTCTTCACAATTTCTACTAAATTATGAACCTTTAACTCTTTACCGGTTGAAATCAATTCTTGATACAGTTTATTTTCTTTATACTTCTCTTTGATATAAGCTATTGTCTCTTGTTTGTTTTTGCTTCCTTTTGTGTCGCTTATGCAAGCCCTGACTACCTGATAGTCAAGAAAATGTTTATAATCTTTATTGTTCGATTTAAAAAGATTAATTGCTAAAACGGTTAAAACATTTTGCCAGTGTCTGTATTTGTAGACGTAGTTAATGAAAAATCTCTTGTCTTTTTGGGATTTTATTCTAATTTCAAACGTCTTCATTTAGTCTCTTTACTATTTTCTTGTTGATATGGCTTCTTTTTCCATTTATCTTGCAGGAAAAAACATGGATTATATTTAAAATATCTTCTACTAGCTCTTCTTCATCTGTTTTCTCCTCTTGATTGATTACTTCTATTTTTATATTGTGCAATCTTGCAAACTCCTCTATTAACTCAAATCCAAATCTTAGCAATCTGTCCTTATATAACACATAAATAGTATCTATCTCATTTCTTGCTATCATTTGAAGCAACTCTTTTAATCCTTTTTTTGTATAATTTATTCCGCTTCCTATATCTTCTATTATCTTAAATTGCTTTCCTTGTTTTGCCAAATATAGCTCTAATAGTTCTTTTTGTCTTTTTAAATCATCTTTTTGATGATTTGAACTGACTCTTGCATATCCGACATTAATTCTTTTTTTGGGTTTGTTTTTTTGCATATACTCATTATAATGTTCATCTGTGTAATATCTATGTCCGCCTTTACTTCTAATCGGTTTTAATATACCCTTTTTATCCCATTCTCTTAATGTTTGAATTGAAACTCCTATTTTTTTCGCAAATTCTCCTATTGAATACAATATTGACCTTTTTATTTTATTATTTTATAAAAAATATATTAATCTATCAATACTTTTTTTTAGATATTGATAGATTTTGTTTTACTGTTTATAGCCTTTCTTTTCCACTCTTTTGACTTTTAAAGACCTCAAAGGTAACTATTTGTTGCCTTTACGATGAATTATATAATTATTAGTGATGTATATCAAGAAGGAGGAGGCTTATTACACCCTCTTTTAATTTGCCCATTTTTTAATAATCTTTTTTATCTCTTCACAATCTTTTAATTGCTCTTTCTATATCTTTAATTTCTTTTTCTTTTAAATAGTCAATTTTGTCATCATTTGTTATTACTGTCTGTGCAGTATAAAGTTTTCCATTTTCCATAATAAACGTTTCAGATACTTTTCCATTACTTAAACTTAGTGTCAGTTCTATTACGGGAAGAGAATATCTTCTTTTTTTAGATACCTCCAATCCCGCTTTTTTTAGCAGTTTTACGTCAAACATTTCAACTCCTTTATTAAGCAGTTTTTTTTAAACCGAGTAAATCTTTTAAGATTTTGTATTTAGGATTTTCTCTGCCGCTTAAAAGCTCTCCATTGTTAGTAATTCTTTTCATTTGTTCTATTGTAAAATAATCTTCATCTACCGTAAATGCACAACTACCTGCATAGTATCTCATCTCAAAATGTTTATTAAGCTCTTCAAACAATTTAGTCAATAATTCTAATATTAAATCTTCAATTTCTATATCTAAACCGGATACTTTATAATCCCCTCTTCCGTAGTTTTCTTTAAAAAATTGAGCCATATATTCGTTTCCGTGTTCTTTTGCCCATTTAATATCTTCATTGTCATATATAAACACCATCCCGCCGTGTTCAATTTCACCTAATTTTTTGTTGATTTCGTTTTCTTCTAAAAATTTGTTTATTTTTGCAACTTCTTTTTTATCTTTTCTATTTTTAGCCTCAAACATTAGATATGCACCCATCGTAAACCTCCTTAATTTTTTTTACATAATAATCATATTAAAAAAATATTCTTTTGTCAATAAAATATTAACAAAATATATAAAATATTATATAATTTAATACATAAAAAAAGAATTAAGGAGGTTAAAAATGGTAAAAGCAGTTCCACAAAAAAGTCCACTTGGAATATTTTACAATGTGTATATAAATGAAGAATTGGAAATGACAGGTGCAACCAAAAAGGAAGCAAAAGAAATTTACGAGTGTTATTTGCATAAAAAATACGGACAACATTTTATAGATAAATATAATTCTTTGGGACTTAAAAAAGAAAATAATAAATGCTTTGTTTTAGCTTTAACTGAAGAATTAAAATTAAGAATAGTAAATGAGGTTGAAATTATTAACGGGATGTTTTACGATAAAGATTTAGATATGTTTGCCAGAAACAGAAAAGAATTGTATATGCTAACCATTAGAAAAGGTTTTAATTTAGAATAATAGCTAAAGTGGCTCTTTTGAGCCATTGAAAAAAAGTGACATATGAACGTACAAAAGGAGTGTTTATGAAAGAAACATTTATAATAAAAGCATACCTGAACGAAGATTTTACAGAGCCAAAGGCTTTGGCACCTTATTGTGTTGAAATATATTTGGCAGATGAGGATGGGGGTTATGTGGAGCATATTGATTTTGAATACAAAGAAACAAGAGAAGAAGCGGAGAAAAGAATAAATGAAATCAACACAACAGGTAAATTAAATTAATTTCTCTGTTTTTTTATATTTCAATTTGGCACTAATTAATAATTGCATACTTATTGCAAATTTTTTGTTTTTTACATAAAATATTATGTTTATTAAAAAAAAGGAGTGAAAAATGAAAAAATTTGGTCTAATAATTTTAATAGGATTTTTTGCAGGACTTTATGCTGCGGATGATGTAATATGTCCTCAAGGGGATTATTATAATGCTGTTTCTAACAAATGTGTAACTGTTGATAATCACTCCACTAATGTAAAGGAAAAAAATGAAAAAAAATGAATTTTTGCAATATGTAATTGACGCCGGAGAATACAAATATAAAACAGAAGCGGAAAAAGCAGTAAACTCAGTGTTAAAAGCAATAGAAAACGCACTTAAAGACGGAAAAAAAGTTTCTTTTATAGGTTTTGGAAGTTTCGAAGTGGTAGAAAAGGCTGCAAGAGAAACAAAAGTTCCAGGAACGGACAAAATTGTAAAAGTTCCGGCACACAAAGTTGTTAAATTTAAAGCCGGCAGTAAATTAAAGGAGTTAATTAATTCATAGTTTCTTTTTTTAAAGGAAAATAAATGTTAAAATTCAATATAAATGATGCAAAAAAAATAGGTTTTGTTACAAAGGGATATGTTCCCCTCAAAAACAAAGCAGGATTAGTTCCGATAATCGAAAAAAAGGAATCAAAAAAGAAAAAAAGGAAGAAAACGAATAAAAATAATTGTAGTTTTGAAATTATCGGAAACGTTTATAAGTTAAAAATTTAAGGAAAAAAATTTTTTCAAAAACAAACTGTTAGAAGTCGGGGTAGTATTTCTTTTATTTACCTTTTTGAAAATTGAGAAAATTATTAACAGGCTTTTGAGGAATTATTTCTTTTAATGTATCTTTATGACATTTTGTACAGCTTTTTAGTTTTTGATGTTCGGGAATCGGAGTATGAATCAGTTTTTCCCTGCTGTGACAGTCAAAACAATCCGCTCCGCATTTGCTCATTGCTTTTTCATTATGATTTGGATGACATTTGGTACAGGTAATTAAAAAATGATGTTCTTTATAGTATTTGTTTTTTTTATTATATTCCATAGGTTTAAGTTTTGGATGACACTGCAAACAGTCGCTGCTGCAAGCAAACGCAACTACTCCGATTAAAGCCAAAACGCTTATTTTTTTCACCTTTACCTTTCCTTTTAAATGAGAATTTTGTATATACACAGTTCAAAAGCCACAATGCAAAATAAAACTAAAATAATAAAATATTCGACAGCTGAATTTGTATAAAACCTCAAATGTTTCGGCAACAATGCTACAACAAAATCCTTACAGCAGGGATAAAAAAATCCTCTAATGCCGCCTTTTGTAAGCATATCTCCTATATCGTGAAACAGGCACCCTATTCCTGTAAAAAATAAAAATATCCCAATTTCAACAGCTGAGGTAGCATATACGAAAAATCCGGCTATCATAAATAAAAAAGCAAACAAAAATGTATGAGTAAATCCTCTGTGTGTTACAAACACACTTAAAGGATAAGAAAGAAAAGAAATTTTTCTGCCTATGTAAGATTTAGGCTCATCTATATCAGGTAACAAACCGCCAAACCATATACCTGCTAATGCTATCAAGGCTGAGGTTTTATCAAGAATATTGTAATCATATATAAATTTAACTAAAGGAATACCAAGACTTAACGCTAATAACTGATGGCCTTTTGCAGTCACTGTTTATCCTTAAAAAAGGAGGAAATTATTCCTCCGTTGGATTTTCATTTTCGTTTGTTTCTTCTTTTACGGCGTTGAGGTATTTTACCACTTCGTTTCTTAAAGCTTTGTATCTTCCGAGATATTTAGGTTCAAGCTTTTCGGCCGTATATTTGATAAGTTCGCTTTCGGCCTGTTTTAACGTTTTCATAAAGTCTTGAACGGTTTCAATCCATTTCTCAACCTCTTCGATGTTTCTGTTTTGTTTAATAGGTAAATCGAATTTATCTATTAAAACAACTGCTTCGTAAATGGTTTTGAACGTGTCGTTTTGAGGGATAATCAACTCCGTAATAGCCCTGCTGTTTTTAATCAGTCTTTCTTTTTCGTATTTTCTCATTCTTTCTAAGTCATCAATTCTAAAGTTTACCAAACCGCTGCCAAGCTCACCTGCAAGTTCAATTACATCTTTTGCTTTTTCTTCAACCTTATTGATAATCTGCTCCACTTTTTTAACATCTTCGTTGTTTACGTAAAACCCCCAAAACTCCTTAAACGCATTGTTTGCAAGTTCAATGAGTCTTACGGGAATTCTGAAGTTTGTTCTAACGGTAGGATTGCTAAACTCATATACCCAAGAGTTTGGATATGTGTTTAACAGTTTTAACTTTTGGTTAATTCTTTGATTTACCAACTCCATATTTACTTTTTTGTTTTTTTGTTTTGCCATTAAAACCTCCTTAATTTTTTTTCTTATTGATACGTTGTATCAAAAAAATTTTACATCATTCTTTGTTTTTAATCAATAAGTGCGCATTTTATTTCGCATATTCATTTTCTTTTATAACTTCTAATCCGAGAAGCTCTACCAATGTTTGAAAATCCTTTACTGCATCTTCGTTGTTTTCAAACACATACACCTCTATAATCAAATCTTTTTCTTCGTTGATAAGCTGAAGCTTGTTATCTACAACTTTTATTGCCGTAAATTCGGTTGTTTCATCCGGTATAGTTTCTTTTTCTCCTTTTAATTTTCTTTCGAATTCTTTAAAAGGCATCTGTTTGATTTCATTAATCATATCATCTAATGCAGCATTAAGTTCTATTAACTCTTTTTGAGAATAAGTTGACAGTTCTTTTGTCAAATCGGAATGAAGCGGAATTGGCATTTTCAATCCTTTCTAATCAATTTTAATATCTTTTATACTTTTTCCATTCCATTTTGTCGGAAAATCAAAATCATCATCTTTTTCAGGAATTTCATTTCCAAAAATTTCTTTTTTAAGCTTGGCGGCGAATTCATCCGCTTTTTTTAGCAGTTTCTCTTCCGTTTCCATTGCTTCAAGAGGGGTTTGCAAAACCACTTTATCTTCCGGAAAATCTGTCGGAGTTGCTATAAATTGTTTTCCCGTTTCTACTTCTAAAACCAATCTTTCTTTTTCATTTAAGACTATATATTTGTCTTTTGTGAAGTCGAGTTTATTTATCGTTTTCAAAGTAACCTCCTTAATTTGATTTTAACGTATTATAAACGATATAGAAAAAAAAGAAAAGAAGCCAGTTATCTTTCTTTAAAATAAACTCTTTCTTTGTGTTCCGAAACTTTACCTGGATTAAAGCTTTCAACCGGACGGTGATAACCCATTACACGGGTATAAACCATACATCTTTGTCTTTTCTTTTTGTGTTGTTCGAGGATTTTTTTGGAAGTTTGCAGGGTAGTCATTGTTAATCCTTTAAGATAAATTCCTTATTAATAGACAAGTTTTGTCTATTAATAAAGAATTTTTAAAACCCTAAAAAGGGTTACCTCTCCAAGAGAGGTGGTTAATTTAAAAAGGATAGAAGGTTTTGTTGTTATATTCAACAAAACCCTCTATTTCTAAGTCTTTGATATACTTTTGGAAGTTTATGTAAGGGTAAATCTTATCATATACCTCTTTACCCATTTGTTCTTCCAAAAATCTTTCAGCCACTTCTTGCATGTCACCGTATTCAAAAGTCACATCATATATTTTGTTGATTGCCTCATTAAAATCAAAGTTTCCATATTCCAATAAAAAGACAAGCGCATCTTTTTCGTTTTCCTCCAAATCATCTATTGTCTGTTGTCTGTATAACAAATCAATAGGATTTGCGTATTCATTTATTAAATCTGTAAAGAAAACCTCCTCATTATCTTCAAACTCCCAATCCAATAGAATAAATTCTTCCTTTACAAGATTTTTCATTATCTTTTGTAATTCATCTTCATCAAACTCTTTTAAGTCTATCCACTGGCCGCATACACTACAACCCTGATTATACTTTTGTAAATCCTGAATATAGATTTTCATTATAACCTCCTTATTTTCCTAAAATACTTTAAGCTACTTTTTTCCACCAGATTTTTTTAGTGCCATGAAATCTAAAGCCAAGCTCTTTTAGGATATTTCTATTTTTGAAAATAGCTCCTTTTGTTTTTTCAACTACTTTTAAAAAGCCGTTTTTCTCTTGAATATCCATTCCAAAATTTTGAAGCGTTTGGCGAATATTATCAATGACACTAACTTCTTTTTGGGTTGTCTCTGGTATTATGACATTTTCTTCGTTTTTTACAGCTTCTTCATCTATTTTAAGTTCTCCACCTTCCGCATGGCCTACTCCCATCTCTTCTACGCTATAAATACCGCTTATATTAAACGCTTTCCTTAGAGCCTGTGATTCAGCGACTTTTTTAAGCATTGTTTTTGGCATTTTTGCCCAGAACTGAGTAAGCTCTCCATTTTTTTTGTATTGTGCGTATTCGCTAAACTCTACCTCAACGATTGTAGGTATATTTGTGTCTTTTCTATATACCTTAGCAGTTGCTACCAAGTCAGTGGTATTTTGCCAAATCCCATTAATAAGTTTAGGAACTTCTTTTAAATCACAATAGCTTTCAATGCCGGCAAAATTACCGGTTCTATGAGCTATTGAAAGAAATCCATCTCTTGATGTGAGAGGTTCAATCTTTGTAATCCACTGACCGTTCACTTTGGAACTTCTTTCTATAAAGAAAATCTCTCTTTTTATTGGATTAAGTCCCAAAGTCTGAGCTACTTTTAAACAATACTCCACATCCTTAGGAGATGCAGTTGGTGGGAAGAATTGTTTTTTTATAAAGTTAATATCTAATGTATTTTGTGCTAATACAATTTTGTTTTGAGTAGCAGTTGCTTCCATAATAACCTCCTTAAACTTTAAATTAATCCTAAATGTGCAGTTTTTGCTAATATCATACCGCTTACGAACATTATCAATAAACCTCCATAAACTACTAACATTTCAACCTCCTTAATTATTAATTAAATTATTTAATTTTTAGTGATGAACTTCTTTTAATAGTCTTACCATATTCGTTAATCAATTTTTCATACAAAGCGGGATTATCTTTTTTTAGTTTTTGAGTATCAATTGTAGTGTATTCACTTGAATTTGTTACAGTTACTACAAAATCTGATACTTTTGCTTTTTTGATGTTTTTTGCTTCAAGATACTTTAAAACTTCCTCTTTTTTTGCTTTAAGTTCTTTTTCAAGCTCCTTTTTTTCTTGTTCCAAGCTTACAATTTTTTCAACCTCCGGCATAAGAATGTTCTGATTAATTACCCCTTTCATATATACAGGGCAGTTTTTTCTATGAGGACATTTAGAGCAATATAATTGCTCCTCTGCTTCAGGTTCTTCACCTTTTTGCAGTGCCTCCCATAGGTTTTTTGCCCTTTTTAATGCAAGTTGAACTAAATTTTCGTCATATGCAACCTCAAAATCCCTAATTTCTCCCGTATTTATGTTTAATGCAACAACATACCCTCTAACATTTTTATCAAAGTGTTCTTTTGTCAAGTGCATTTGTAATTGTAATTGTAATAACCAGCTACTATACGGAGTATCTGGTATTGAACTAACACTTTTGCACTCTACTACAACGCATTCTTTTTTACTACAAAAAACAAAATCAGGATGAATTTTTATAAAGTCGTGAGATTTTGAAGCTAATTCTAATTGATAATGATATTTAATACCCTGACTATCAAGTGCTTTTTGCACTATGTTTTCTACCAAATGTCCTCTTTGAAAAATTATAAGAGTTTCATCTGTATATTTTGTTTCAGTTACTTTGTCAAGGTATGCTTTTCTTAAACAACCTCCAATATCAGATGCTCCAATATAAGAGCTTCTGTTACCTAACGAATTATCCAACTCATTTGCTTTTCTAATACCATTTCTTAAAATTTCAGCAAATTTAGCCATCGTAACCTCCTTAACTTAATTTTTTTATTTTTAATTTAGGAACCAAAAAGTTCCATCGGAGGCTACGATGACACTCTACTCCACAAGGGAGCTACGAGTGTAAAAGGCAATATGCCCATCGTAGCCCCCTGTGGAGCCTTTTTAAGCTTCTTCTATTATTATTTCTTCAACATCTTTTTTGCTTCGAGAATGAAGGTTTGTATTTTTTATTACTCTTACTTCAAATCCCCACATAGGAGTATCTATTTCTACTTTTAAATGAGGATTTTTCATTTCTATTTCGTATCTTAATGCTGAAGCTGCTGCTTGAACAAAATCCCATCTTAATTCCTCAGGAATGTTTTTTAATTCACCTAAAACAGCTTCACTCCATTCTTTCACTATAAGTGTAGTTTCACCTGTACTTGAACCTCCTTTATCCCATTTAACTATTATAGAAGCTTCCTCATAGGTAGAGAAACCATTGTTAAACCAATAATAATGCTCAATAATTTGAAATTTTTTTGTATTGTTTTTAAAATGTAGTTCTCCTTCAAATAACACCTTATCGGGAGTGTTTTCTCCTAATGGGTTAGCCTCACAATAAAGCTCGTGTTGGGAGAGCAGTTGGTCTTGCCACATATCAAAACCATTAGGATTATTGTATGCGTAATCTTCTGAATATGTAGCAAGAACTTCTCCGCAATGAGGACAACAGATTTCCAATTCACCGCTATAAGCTGGACAATCTTTATCACTGCTTCCAGGGCAAATTACTTCATACATTATTAACCTCCTTAATTAATTTTTTAAATTTTTAAAATGGTATTTCTTCTTCGTTAATATCCATTGTTGGAACTTGATTTGAATTTTGTGTCGTTTGAGTCTGTGGTTGAGGTTGGGCATATGTTTGCTGATAACCTCCACCCATACTTTCATCTGTATTACTTGCTTTTGAATCCATAAACTGCACTTTTTCTGCTACTATAGAGTGTTTGCTGCGTTTTTGTCCGCTCTGGTCAACCCACTGGTCTAAAACCAGGCGCCCCTCGATTAAGACCCTTCTACCTTTTCTGAGGTATTGGTTCGCAATTTCGGCACTCCTGCCAAATACCGTAATATCAATAAACATCGTTTCTTGCTTGTTTTCACCTGTCACGGAATCCTTATATGTCCTATTGGTTGCTAAACCGAATTTGGCAATAGCAGTCCCCGTAGGCGTATATTTCAATTCTACATCACGTGTCAAATTTCCTACGAGTATGATTTTATTATACATTTTTAACCTCCTTATTTTACTATTTTCTTAATCCACCCGGATTTATATTTTTTAAATCCGAGTTGGATTAACTTGGCTTCTTCCAGCCAAGGATTGCCTCCTTCAATGAAGAGGTATCCTTGGCGAAATTGCCAAGAAGTCGTCCCATATGTGCCATTAGACACATATGAAACAACTTTTGCTATGTGGGATTGAATTTTTTCAATCCACTCATAACTTGGGAGCGAAAGCTCCCATTCTTTTGAAGCCTTTAAAAGGGCTTCTTTTTGAATATTTTTAATTTCTTCTAAAAAAGACATAACAACCTCCTTAATTATTTTTTAATTTTTCCCACAAAACAAAGTATACTTTTCTTTTATGTGAGTTTTATTTAACAACATTTTTTTAATTAACCTCCGAAACCAAAAACCCACAGCAAGTGGAGTGAAGATATACTCCACCTGTTCCCCGAGCGGGGTAAGCTGTGGGTTTTTATACTCTCCCTTTTTTATTGTCGGACTTACCCCAAACGGGGCGGGAGAGAATTGCCGACTTTACCACCAAAAGGTGGAAGGCACACTGCTGAATGCAATGTACCTTAACTCATCATAACAAATGATGAGAAACTTCTAAAAAAAGAAGTGCTTAATTATAAAAAATTTTTTTTGGATTTGTCAAGAGAAGAGAAGAGCTTATGTGTTACTGTTTTGTTTTAACCAAATCTTCTATTTCTTTAAAAGCTTTATCAGCCGTTTCATAATTTATTCCAACTTCCTTTTTATCTTCCCTTACAGGTTCTTCTTTTTTGACGTGTTTTTGTTTTTTAAGATACTTGTTATCCTTTACTTTAATCTCATCTACCTTAAACTCTTCCGCAAATTCTTTTATCAGCATTTTTAATTTTTCAATGGCTTCTTGGGTTAAAGGGATATTTATTTCAATTTTGGTTTTTCTTTTTCCGATTTCCATTTTTATTTCAGGCGCTTTTTGCTTTTTTAAAGCTTTCAGTCTTTTGTCAATTTCATTCTTTAACCACCCTCTTCCGTATTTTAAAAAACCTTGATAAAGTTCAATAATTTCATTTTTCCCTTTTTTAAATTCTTCGTTTTCTTCGATTTTATGGGGATTTTGAGGCTTGTTTAGCATGCTAAACTTTTTTTTAGCGTAAGAGTTTAGCCAGTTAAGAGCAGTGACGTCTTTTGTGCTTTTATTTTCTTTTATGTCTTTAATAATCTCTTCCGGTAAATTAAGGACGTTTAAAATTTGAGATACATAACCTTTTGTTTTGCCTATTTCTTTTCCTATCTCATCAAGGGTTTTATTAAATTCCTCCTTATATCTTTTTAAAGCCAAAGCGGTTTCAATTAAATCCAAATCTTCTCTTTGAAGATTTTCAACGATTGCGATTGAAGCAAGTTTGTTTTTATCGGCTTTTATTATATACGCCCTTATTTTGTCTTTACCTAAAAGCCTGTGGGCTTCAACCCTCCTGTGTCCTGCAATAATATAATAACCGTCTTCGGCTTTGGTGACAAGAATAGGCTGGATGAGCCCCTGCTCTTTTATGGAATTTGCAAGTTCCCTGACCTCATCGGCCTTGATTTCAATTCTTGGCTGGTAAGGATTTTCCAAAAGCTTATTAAGAGGAATTTCCTGAATTTCCTTAAAATCCCCTCTTAGCTGCTTTTGCATAATGGTGTTAACAGTCCCCTCTTTTTTTCTTTTCTCAAGAATTTTTTTTAATTCGTTCATTTACTTCTCCTATAAAAGCATTTTTAATTTTGTATAAGCGTTTTCGCCGTTTTTAAAATCATTATACTTATTGCATTGGCTCACTTATTTTTCCGCTTGCAGCGGCTGTTTTAATAGCTCCCTCACTATACCCTATTCTCTCTCCAAGCTCTCTGTAAGTTAATCCAAGCTCTTTACACACTTTTTTTACTATGTTTTCATTTATTTCCATTATTTATCCTTTTAAGAGCTTTCTTGCTTCTTCTATATATTTAAAAGCCATTTGGATTTTTTGAAGCTTTGTTTCACACTCTTTCTTTTCTAAAAGACAATTCATAAATTTAACTGCCCATTCTGGAACATTGCCCTTACTGCTCCAAGTTCTTACAGTTACATCATTAACGCCCATTTTCTCCGACAATTCTTTCTGTGTTATCCCAAGCTTTTTACATACATTTTTTACAAAATTCTCATCCATTTTAATCCTTAAAAGCCGGTTCTAAGTCTTTGTTTAATCTTTTTATTTCATTTTTTATTACCAAATATGCTCCAAAATTTTCTTTTAGCAGCTCTTCAATATCTTTTTTCTTCATTTCTCTTGTGGCTATTGCTTCGCTTCTTTTAAAATATGTTACTGCTTTTAATCTTTTCCCCAACACTTCTTTTTTTAAGAGTTTTGCGTTTTCTTTTAAATCATCTATAAGCTCAAATTTCCCTATTCCGCTTTTTTGTAAAAATTTAGGCGATATTTCATTATATACAATTGCCCAGTTTACTTTTTTCTTATTTAATTCATCTATATACGTTTTAAGTTCCATTATAAATTCATATGAAGGTTTTTCACTTGTAGTTCCTACCTTAATAGGAATTATAACTGTATCAATATAAGGCAATACTTTCAATAAATCCTCTGTAATACCGCCTTTTGTATCAATTATAATATTTTTAAACTCCTTGCTTTGGGATAAGAGTTCCAAAAAGTCTTCAAGTTCGATATTTTCCTCTTCTTTCACCTTTCCAAAATCCACTATCTTTTTATAAGGGTAAATATCGGCGATTTCTCTTGATAAGTCTAAATTTAAGATTAAACTTTTAGGTAAATCAATTAACGTGGCAAGTGTGGTTTTCCCAACTCCTCCTTTATCGTTTGCAAGTAAAATAAATCTCTTTTTCATATCATCTTCCTTATCGTTTTGTGTAATTTTATCTATTTCCTCCATATTGTCGTAAATGTTTTCCATTTTTTCTCCTTTTTTATTTTCCTCTATCCATCTTTTTTTGTTTTGAGCTACGAAATTTTTTAATGATTGTAATGAAAGTTCTTTACCTATAGCTTCTTCTATTGCTATTTTTATCAGAGGCATTTTTGTTTTATTTAGTATCGCCTCTTTTATTTCTTCTTCTAAAACTTTATATATGTCTGAAGAATTCTTTAACTTCTTTATTATTTTTAATTTATCCTGACTAATTGTTATCATTTTTTCTCCTTTTAGGATATCATTATATGGGAATTACATAGGAAAAAATTCTTATCTTATAAGAAAAAAATATCTGTAAAAAGGACCTTAAAGTCCTTCTACATATGCCGTTATCAAAAATAACGGTATAATTAAATTTATCATATAATACTCCCAATAATAAGATGGGAGATTTTGGGATTTTTTTATATAGACATATGAGGAAATTGCTATATATCCCATAGCTACTAATGCTGTAGTAAAGCTATGGGGGAGAAAAAGCAATAGCAATATTGGAATATATGCGTGTGTTAATTGTTTAAACACATAAATTTTTTTAGATTTAGAAAAAGTTTTATTTTTCATTTTTTCTCCTTTTTTTAGGTTTTTTATTTATATAATAATAGCATTTTAAACTTAAAGAGTGCTTAAAAAGTTCGTATAAAGTATAAAAATAGTTTTAAAAACGCATAAGGAAAATAAATGACCTGGAAATTGATTTATTTTATATTGTTGATTTTGGTTCCGATAATAGTGTTTTTAGTGCATTCGGAGTATTTGTATGCTGGGATATGGTTTGGAATAGGGGGAGTAATTTTATTTTTGGAATTAAGTGAAAAGGGGAGAAAAATTATGGAGGACTTTTTTTAATATATATGTGAGCTACCCCGCCCTAAAGAGCGGAGATTTTCTGAAAATACAAAATGATTAACACGCAGGGACAAACCCTTCGTGTTTAAAGACGGCTTTTTTTTCTACGCTTCCGTCTTCTTTTTTGCTCCAAAAATAATCAAATAAGCTTAACAACTTCGTCTATAGAATTGTTTTTTACGTAAGCTATTCCGTATTCTTTTGATTTAATCTGTTCAAATATTCTGCCGTCTTTTATACCGAGCTTTTTCCTTACAACCGGCTGTTCGCTTTCGTCAGTGTTCAGCACAATCTTTGTGGCAATGTTGCTAAGCATTTCCTGAGAGTAATGTGCTATTCTTTGCGATGCAAGTATTATTCCAAGTCCGAATTTTCTTGCTTCGCTTACTATTCTATTTATGTAATGCAGATCATTGTTTCTTTCTTTGTTTGGAAGGATAAGTTTGCTTTCGTCTATTACGATGTATGTGTTGAGGTTTGAAGTTTCGTTTTGTTTGTATTCGTATCTCATTCTAAGTTTTGTAAATATTCTTTGAATAATAAGGTTTGCCACAAAGAGCATCA
This sequence comes from Caminibacter sp., assembly GCF_053999135.1. NCBI lineage: Bacteria > Pseudomonadati > Campylobacterota > Epsilonproteobacteria > Nautiliales > Nautiliaceae > Caminibacter > Caminibacter sp. The sequence continues at coordinate 54,895 of NZ_JBMXVQ010000020.1, read as the reverse complement.
AATCATCTTCAAGATATTTTAAATTGAACCTGAAAACATTATATTCTTTTTTCAATACTGGGTTGTTTTTCGAAAAAATTTTGCTTTCTATCATTGAATTTATATAGATTTCGATGGATTCAAGCGAATTCAATACGTTTTTTTTTGTGTAAAATCCGAAGTCTTTAATGCCGAGTTTTTCTTCAATGCTCTTTTCCTTTTCAAGCAGTTCTTTTTTATACATTTCATAAATATCATCGGCCGCCTTTATTAGTTCCGCATCGTTTTTGTAATTCGATTTGTTTTTAAGCAGTTCTTTAAACTGGTTTACAGCTACTGAAAAGTCAGGAGAGGTTTTGTTTTTTTTCATTTCCTGCAGGATTGTTATGATGTTCCTGATAAGATTTGCCAAATCTTCCAATGTAGGAAGCTGTGAGGCGGGTTTGTTCCACGTAGATTTGTCGTCCGGATTGTATCCCTTTTGAATATATACGTCAAGAAGCAGTTTTTTTAAAAGGGCTTTTCTTAAAGGGGACATAGAATTGAAAAACGAATTTTCAAAAATTTTAATCAGTTCGTCCACCCTGTTGTAAATCCCGCCGGCTTTGGAATAATAGTCAAATTCAAATACGCCTATGCCGGCTGAGGTGGGGGAATTTTTATTGTATTCTATCGTTTGCGATTCTTTTATTTCCAAATCCCCGTGAAAATCTATAACGAAAACATTTATTCTTTTTTTTTCATTCAAAGCAAAATGTCTTAATATGTTCCTTAAAAGGAAAGTTTTACCGCTGCCCGATTTTCCTATAATCATTAAGTGAGGATTCTGTTCGGTTCGGTAATTCCATACGACCTCTTTTGAGGGAATAAAAAGATTGTGTCCTAATTTATACATTATTTTTTCTCTCCTTTGCGTTTACAATGTATCCGTATTTCTCAAAACTCTTATTAAGATAATTTAAAAGATTGGCGGAAATCGGTTTTTTTATAATCAGGTTTATTATGCCGTATCTTGATTTGATGGGTGATATGTACTTGATTTTAAAATCGTCTGCGGTATAGATTGATTTAAAAACCGATATTATTTTTTCATTTATTATGGCTTTTACCGAACTGCGCGTAATTATTTTTGCCACAGTAAAGAATTTGTTAAAGTAAATCGGCTTCTCTTTTCTGAATATTTTTGGTTTATCGGACAAATAAAGCGAAAACACATTTCCCTTTTCGACTGAAAAATTAAGCCTGACGTTTGTTTTAGGGACCTGTATCAGCAGGATGTTTTGGAGTTTTTTGTTATCATCATCTATAGGGGAAAAATAATAAAATTTTTTTCCTTCTTTTTGGAGTGTTCCGGTAATAATTTTTTTGTTTCTGAGATACATATTCAGGTAATTTTCCCATTTTTTAATCGAATAGCGCTGTATTTCGTCTTCTAAAGCGGTTCTAAATTTTCTTATTTCGCTTATGTCAAAATACTCATATAATATACCGTTTACGTATAAACCGTCATCGTCTAAAAGGATATTGTCTTCATTTAAGTGTTTGCACATTATTTCATAAAAAATCTCCTCCACCTCATCGGGTGTTATGTTGTAAACCGAACCAATTTCCTTGAATATTTTTCTTGCTTCTTCAATTTTCGCCATACACTCCCTTTGTGAACGAAAGAAATCTTTTTATTTTTTTTCTTTTCTTTTCCGGTATAGAGGAGGCTATATCTAACAATTTTTCAAAAACAACGTCAAGAAATTTCATAAAACGTTTTTTTTCTTCCTCTATTCCATCTTTATATTTTATTCTGTCTAATTTTTTAAAGAGGGTATATAAAGGCTGTATATCCGTGTCTATAATTAAATCCACCGTTGTTGAGGCATAGTGTTTAGAAGGGTAGATAAAGTTGCTTTTATCAAATGGGAGCCCGTTTACGTAGCTTTCTGTTGCGAATTTTGTAATGTTATTTGAGATTTCTTTAAGTTTGGCGATTTGGGCTTCATCCAAGTACTCTATGTTTTCTTTTATAGTTTTAAGTATAAAAGCGATTTTGACAATTTTTATATACGGGAAAAGCGAACCCGTGTTGTATATATTGTATTTGAAAGTAGGATATATTCTTATTTGCCTAAGCCAGTTTTGTTTAATAAGCGGCATTCAGCTTTCTTTATCGTTTTTGGTGCGGTTGTCGCTGACTATTATTCCAAGAATCTGTTCCAGTTTTTCTTTATCCACCCTTATTAAATGCTTTTTTCTCCATTCGGGATTTTTTACCGCAAGTTTCAATGCGTCTTCCACAGCCTGGGCTTTATTTTCCAACAATGAATAGATTAATTTAAGCTCTCCGTTTTCGTCTTTCAGGTTCAGGTTGATTCTCATTCCCATCAATATCCTTTTTTTCTGTTATTTTATCAATCATTTATAAAAAAAAGAAGCAGTTTGCGGGTAAACTTTATGCAGTTTCTGCGAAAAGTTATTGATTTTATGCAGTTTTTGCGTTATAATACATATTAGACTTCTAAAAAGGAGAATTAGATGAATGTGGCGGCGAAAGGGGAAACTTTAAATATTGAGGAACTTATAAAAAGATTTAAGGAAGACAGCCAGGAACTGATAAAAGGCTTCCAGGAGAGAATTCCCGAAGAGTTTATAAATGATAATTTAATAAAAACATATAATATAATTAAAAAACGTTTTAAAAACGTAAAAGAAATAAAAGATACAATAAGAGCCGCTGAAGCGATAATTATAACTTCAAGGGGAGAAACTTTAAAAAACGCAGCAAGACTTTATTTGAGTTCTTTATGCTGTTTTTCTCACTTAAACGAAGATGAAACACTTGTTTTATATATGCCAAGCCTTTGGATAATATCTAAAATTCACGAGAGAATACTTTCAAGAAAAAAAAGAAGACTGCCCCTTGAGGACGAAATATTTGAAGATATAAAAAGGTATGAGTTTCCGGTTATACCTGAAGAGAGGTTAAAATTACGAATCAGAGAATATTTAAGGAGAGAAAATGAGAAAACTCTTTTTGATTTTGTTAATGACGATTGTTAGTTTTGCAAGCCAGTATCTGCCTTTTATATTAAATGCGATAAAAGACAATTTAAAACCGCCGGTAAAATTAAGTTACGGAGAGATAAAAAAAGTTGAGGTGGAAGGGCAAACAACACTGGTTTTATATATACATACAACCAAGAAGGTAGAGTTTCAAAAGAAAATATGCAGGCTGCCTTTGTTTCAGGATATAATCAAAGAAGACGGAACCGTAAAATATATACTGGACGGTAAAAGCACAGGTGAGTATGTTTTTAACAAAGAGGTTTGCGGCGGTGAGAACATCAAAAAGAGCATAAAGAAATAGCGTGAAGTTTGATATAGAAGCGTTAAAACAGATACCTCTTGAAGACGTTTTGGAACTACTTGGGGCAAGAAAAGCCGCATCCTCTTCCTATTCAAAAACGGTTCCTATGCACTGCTTTTGTGGTGCGCATAAAAACGGCGACAGGCATCCATCTCTCATTGTGTGGAAGGATAAGAATATATGCAAATGTATGGTTAATCCGGAAATTAAAGGCGATGCGATTAACATTGTAAAAACGGTTTTATTTAACGGGGATTTTAAACAGGCCTGCATTTGGCTGCACGAGAATTTTGAAATTCCTTATTTGGAAGACGATGAAGAGTATAACAAGAAAACGATTAAAGAATCCCATAAAAATTTTATTCAAAAAAAAGGCTTAAAAAGAAAAGCCAAGAAATTGGAATGTATAAAGATTAAAGATTTTAAAAAAATAAATTTATCGGATTTTTTACCTAAGTATAAGGATTTAAAAACCGCACAGAAACTGAAACTTTTATATGCTTTTATATATCAGTTTGCTTTAAAAACAAATCAAAATATCAAAACGGAATACTATTACTCAAGAGGAATACGAGAGTGTGCTTTTATTGATAAAATAGGCTGTTTAAGCAAGGATGATTTGAAAGAGCTTTCTAAGATTCTTTTAGAAACTTTTCCTTATGAAGATTTGGTTGAATTTAAGATAATCAATCCTACAGACCACTACAACAGGCCGCTTGAATTTAGATACATTACCAAAGAGGCTTTTTGTGTTGTTCCGAGTTTTGAACTGAATAATAATCTTCTAAACGGACTTATTTTAAGGGCGACTAAAACTTATGACTGGCAAAATGCAAAAGAGTTTCAAATTTCTTATCCCGAAGCTTTAATACCGATACCATTTCCTTTCAGCAGAAAAGATTTGGAAAAAGAAAAAGTGATAATAACTGAAGGACATATTGACGCTATGTCCATTGCGCAGTATTTAGACGGTACATATGCTTTTCTTTCGGTTCCGGGCATTTATAATGCTAAAGAAGAATACCTTTGCCTTTTGAGAAACAAAAAAATCTATATTGCATTCGACCAAGATAAAGCAGGTATAGAAGGAGCAAAAAGACTTGTTGAAATACTTGACAAATACACTGATAATATTGTTTTACTTGAATGGAGCAGTGAATTCGGGAAAGATTTAAATGAACTTTTAAATAATGGGTATATGAAGTTTTTAATTGAAAAATTTGAGCTGTAAATTGTAAAAAATAAGTGTATAATTAGACTGAAAAAAATATTAATTAAAGGAGAGCGGTATGAATTTCGAAGAACTTCAAAAAGCACTTGAAGAAAGAGAATTTGATGTGATAAGAAGCATTAAAGTAAAAAAAAGAACAAAAAATATGCTTGACAAATTGGCAAAGGCCGGTGTGGATGTAGGAGCTATTATTGACCTTGCATTGGAAAAAATAAAACTGGAGAAACTTGTAAAAGATGTGGAAAAAAAAGCTAAGTACAACAGTGAAAATTCTCAATTAAATACTCAAGCAAACAAGGATGTATTAGATGGCTGATATTAATAAAATCAAAAAGCAAAACGCTTTTTTTATTCCTAATTTTTCTCTTTCTTTTCGTGAGTATCTTGATATTTTTGCGGTGTTTCACACAAAAGAAAGAGTTAATCTTTTTATGAAGAAAGTAATTGTTAACGCAAAAAAATTCTATGATGAAAACAGGGAAAAAGATTATCCCTGTCCTATACAAATCAATAATTCAAATCCTTATGTTTTTGGTGTCGATTACGGGTTTTTTCTTAAAAATCTGATTGATTTTCTTATAGAAGAGGGGGGTATAGAAGAAGAGGAAGAAAAGAAAAAAGTTCCAAGATTGATTTACCTTTTTTACGGTGTGGATTTTAAAAATTACAAAATGAATTTTCCGGCTCAGGTGTTAATGAAAACACTTTTTGGAACTATTTACTCTATTACTTCTTATAAAGTTACGATGCTTAAGGGTAATATTTTTTATCCGTTTTTTGTTGAAAATAAAGTCGGAGAAATTTATAAATTGAATATGTTTTTTGTAAAAAAAACTGCGCTTAAAAACGTTTTTGAAGATAAAAAAAACATTGAGTTAATAATGGATTTTTTTGAAGAAAACAGTAAAAGTTTTATTAAAAAAAAGCTTGACTATACAGTGGCAAAAGAGCTTTTTACCGTAGAGAAAAACATTGAATAACAATAAGTTTTTTTCTTTGTTTTTATGAGTGAAGCTTCTATATTTATATTATAATATAATTTTATATAATATTATATTAAATTATATTATAATGTGAAGTATAATAGTCAAATTATATTATAATATAAATTTGAAATTATATTATAGTGTAATGCGGATTAAATGTGGAGGAAAAAAAAAGATTTTTTTTAGATAAAACCGTTAAAAAATTTTGATTAGAAAAAGAAAAAAAGGTTAAATAATGAATGAAGAACTTTTGAAATATCTTTTGGTTATTTTACCTTATCTGATTGCTTTATTTGGAGGAATATTTTTGGTTTTACTTTTTTTTAAAATTTCAGAGAAAAAAAATGAGAAAATTTGGACAAACGATTTGAAAAAAATCTTGAAAGAAAAAGAGATAGAAACTGACAAAGAACTTCATGAAAAAATTTTAATAAGAGAAAGCTATATAAATTCAATAGAAAGACTTAGAAAATTTTTGATTAACATTTACAAAAAAAGAAATGAAGTTTTTCATCTTACCCCGCTTGACGCTTATATGCTTATAGAAATTTTTCCTTTTGACATACGTAAATCAAAAGACGGTAAATATTATTTGATTAATAAAAACGATTTTATAATGTTTTTAAAACTGCTTGTAAATAAAAACCATACTTTTATTTCAGATGAAAAAATTTTAGAAATAAGGGATAAAATAGTCAAAAAGCTTCTTTCATTCGATGAAAGGCAAATTGTAATAGATGCAAAATACGTTTTTGACCTGATTAGAAATACACAGATACCAAATCCAAATATCGAAGACCAAAATTTTATAAAATTAACAACCGCATTTGATGAAGATGTTTTATTTAAAATCGAGGAACCTGAAGTTTATGAAAAAGAATATAAAACTAAAAAAGAAAAAATTGATAAAAAGAATAAACATAAAGACAAAGATGTTTCGATAATAAAAGGTAAAGAACACGATTACATGATTGATTTAAAAACCGGAATACAATATGTGATAAACAAAAATAAAAATTCGGACAATAAAAAAGAAAAAAATAAAGACGTTAACGACAGATTAAGCAAACTTATTGAAAACCTTACTATTTTGATTGCGTCACAGCCACAGCAGATATCACAGTCAATTAAGGAAGTAATTGCAGAGATTAAAACTAAAAGCGATATAAACGAAGACAAATTAAAAAGCATTATAGAAAAAGATATAATTGAAAAAATGGATGAAACAGACGGTAATGAAAACATTAAAGAAATTAAAAAAAATACACAAACACTTTTAAATGAAATTTTAGGTGAAATGCCAAATATCACAGGGGCAGAAAATAAAAACGTTTTAAATGAAAATAAAACGGATAATTTAGACCAATCACTTGATGAAAGTTTGAACACTGAAAATAAAGAAAATAAAAGCAATGTACATAATATAATCGCAGACGGACAGAAAGATAAGAATGAAAAGCCAAAACAAAACCCTAAAGACGGATTAAAAGATAAAAACATTTCAAAAGAAAATGAAGCGTTAAACAAAAACGAAGCAGAAACAGTTTTGGCTGCAGAAGAAAATGTTGAAGGAAATGTTTCGGTTCCGGAAAACAATAACGTTCAAACGTCTTTAGAAAGCCTTTATGAAATGAGTGATGATAGTTTTTTAAATGACTTTGGAATTAACGGAAATGAAGATAACACATTCCAGGCACAAATGAATGAAGAACAAAAAAGCGACAGGTTGTTTTTCTTTTTTAAAGAAATTGAAAACGGAGAGCTTGAAATTGACAAAGATAAAAAAGAAAAAATAAAAACACTTCTTTTTGAAGAAGTAAATGAGATTTATTTTGCGAAATTTAACAGGGCGTATTTTATTTTGCTTGAAGATTTTATAAAAATTCTTTACGAAGTTGAAACTGATAAAATAGAAGCCAAAATCGACATTAAATTAAACGAATTTATTAAAGAAAAAAGTGATGACGAACTGTTTAGGATTTTTTCAAGATTAATTGAAAATATAGAATTTTTTAAAGGCATACTTGAAACCAACAACAGAAAATTTTATATAAAAATCTTTTTAGGTAAAGAGTTTATCAATAAATTTAAGGAAAAAAATTTAATTAAAATTATAAAATACAACGAAGTGAAGAAAGAAGAGCACAAAGGGTAAAAATGATAAGCTGGATTAAAATATTTCAGATGCATTTAATTGACGAGGTTATACTTAAAAAAAGAAAAAGATTTCAGGAAAGTTTTTCTTCAGATTTAGACGAGGGGAAAGAATTTTTAAAAGAACTTAACGACTTGATTGATAGAATTAAAAAAGAGTATTTAGAACTTAAGTTTGATAAAACGCCATCGGTGGAAGTTGATAGAATCAGATATGAAAATAATCAGAAAATTGTTCAAAGGGCAAAGCTTCTCTCAAAAATAAATCTTTATCAGCATATTATAAACGTTGAGAGATTTATAGAGGAAGACTTGAATTTAAAAAACATTAATGATTATGTGATAATAAGACTCTTAGCCGTTTTACACGATGCCGGAAAAAGTAAACTTTTGAGAAACAAATACAAAATACCGCACGATATACCGCATGAAAAAGCCTCATATATCTATGCGGCGAAAATTTTAAAGGATACGTCTTTTGAATATGTTCCCGAATATTTAATTAAGGATACGTACTACTTAACCTTTCTTCACAATGCTGATAAAATTGCAAGAGAAAAAGAGCTTTTACAATTAAAAACGCTGGAGGATAAAGATTTTTAATACCAAACAGGCGATAAAATTAAACAAGCTGGCCAAAAAAGTTGATAAAAGTTTAAAAAAAATAAATACGTCTTTATTGAGCGAAGAAGAAATCAAACTGATTGTAAAATTTAATAAAACAATAGAAAATCTTGAAATGATTTATGAAAACGTTATAAAACCCTTAGAAAAAAAGGAGAAAGAATGAGATTTAAAAGAGTTCCTTTTCCAAGATATCTTAACAGGCCAAAACTATGGCTTTTATTTGAAACGGATGAGTTAAAATTTGTAGCGATAATTGACGGCATAACCGCTTTTACCCTTTTTATGATTTCCGTCCCGCCTTATATATTTGTTTTTTTCTTAACCGTTTCATCGTATTTTTCCTTAAAACTTTACAGGGAAATAAGGAAAAAACTATCAAGCAGCAATGCAATAGATTTTTTCTTTTACGAACTTGGAATTTCACAGCCTAAAAAATTGCATAAAAAAGATGTGGAGATTCCATACGGCTTTATAAAAAAGCTAATTGACTGATAAAGGGAGAAAATGAGTGAAAAAAATAAAAAAGAATATAAAAAAAGCCAGGAAGTTGAAAAAGAGTTAAAAAAACCTATTTACAAAATTATCGGGAAAGAGTATGTTGACAGGGTGTATGCCGTCTTAACGGAAAACAGATATTTAACATTTATGAGTTTTATCTTTATAATAATAATCATTTATCTTTTAGTATCAATTTCGAAGCTTGAAGAAAAAATAAAAATTTCCGTAGAAATTCCTCCAAAAATTTATCAGACCGGGCAGATTTACATTGGTTACGAAAAAGCCAATAGCCTCTTTTACAAACTATGGGGAGAATATGTTGCAAGAGAAATCGGCAATTATTCTCCGGTGGATATAGACGAAAAAATTAAAAAGGTATTGTATCTTTTTGCGCCTGAAAGAATAATAAAGGCCCAAGCGGATTTTAACAGTTTTGCTGATAATATAAAAAACAATCTTATTACCAACACTTTCACGCCTTACAAGGTAAGAGGCAACAATAAGGGTGAAGTTGTAGTGGAAGGACTGTCACATAAAAAAGTCGGAGCGAATCTTTTAAACGAAACTTATCTCTGCTTATATAAAATGAAATTCAAAATCGTAGATTACCATCTCTTTTTAGAAAAATTTATAACTGATTGCAAAAAAATAAATAAGGAAGTGGAAAAAGCATATTTAGAAGAAATCAAAAAAGAGGAAAGAAAAAAGAAAATCCAAAAGGCTAAAAAATGATAAAAAGAATGTTTTATACGGTTGTTTTTTTACTTTTTGTATTTACACACTCTCAAGCAAAGGAAATTCCCATCAACAAAGTAGTTAATGTGGTGTTACCTATAGGCGTTCCATCCATTATCGAATTTCCTTTTGAGATAAAGGCTGTAAAAGCTACAAGTTTTGTGTATAAAGTAAAAATAAGCGAAGAATTAAATTCATTAAAACCGTTAGATGAAAAAAATTCGGAGAAGAAAAAAAACACAAAGAAAACAAATGCCCTTTTGTCAAAACATAAACCCATATTAATCAGCAGGACAAAAAAGGTTTTAACTATAACGCCTAAAAAAGAAGGAAGAATGAATTTGATTGTATGGGGGTATAAATATCCTATAGTCCTGGATATCAAGACAAAATTAATGAAAACGGACGGTTACGACAGGTATATAACGTTTTTGGATTATTCACAGGACAGACGAAAAGCGCAGAAATTTGAAAGCACTTCACACGAGAAGGTAATAACAAAACTGATAAGGTATATATATAATAATAAAATACCTCAGGGATATAAATATCAAGCAGGTACCCTTGATTATACAACAAACGGAATCAGGCTAATACAAGTCAAAAGCCTTATAGGGCATAATTATAAGGCCGAAGAGTGGATTGTTGAAAACAAAACAAAAAATAGTATAATATTATATCCGCAGATGTTTTATTCAAATGGTATATATGCCGTAAGTTTTGAAAATAATAAATTAAACCCGAACGAAAAAGTCAGAATGTTTATAGTAGCAAAAAATACCGGTAAATAGGAAAAAAAATGTTTAGGATTTTTTTACTGCTTTTCTCTTTTGCGTTAAGTGTTTTTGCAGATGACACTTTTGATTTAACCGAGAACCATTTTACAATGTATGTATATGGAAACGTAATTCCGTATTACAAAGTTTTTCAATACATTGCAATGATTACAAAAGACGGTTCATTGGATTACGTTTTAGCGTTAGGTGTTACCATAGTTGCTTATTTTGCCGCTAAAAAAGCACATGAAGGCGATTTGCTTGGGGTGTTAAAACACACTACCTGGAGTCTTGCATTAGCAGCTTTCTTGCTTGTGCCTAATTCAACGCTTTTTATTGTTGACAAGAGAGTGGATTACGGACTTATTACTTATAACAGTGATGTTCAAAACAACTACAATATTTCATACACTTCGGCGGCTGAAGTGCAGCATTTGCCTTTGGCTATAGCGATGGGGGCAAGCGCGGCATCCATTATTACTTCTTATGTAACAGAAAAAATTGATGAAACAATGTCCGATGTTGACGGTAGCGACTATATGTACACCACTTACAGCAATGTGGGATACGGTACTCCTCTTAAAGACATACTTTCCTCAACTAAAATAGGTGATTTATATACTTCCGCATTCAGTACCGACAGCAACGCTTCTAAAATAGCGAGAGAATCGCTAACTTACATAGGGGATTGTCTTATAGATAAAGGACTTACGACCAATATAAAATATGCAAAATATTTAGTAGGACCTAACGATGACTATATCAATTCGCTTAATTATAAAAATTTTGGGCTTTCAGGCGATGAAAAGGTGACTTTTGATAATGAAGAGGTAACCTGTAAGGAATTGTATGATGATATATCGGACAGTTCCAATGTAGATACATTGAAAAAATATTTTGTGGCAAGATTTAAAGCAATGACGCATCCTTTGGATATGGACGATTCGTCATTAGAAAAATATACCACTGCCGTTTTTAAAAATCTAATAGACCCGTATAATATGAGTGCAATAGGGGATTTTAAACAGTCAATGGTAAATATGGCTATAGGTTTGTCGATTCCTAAACTTTTTCAAAAATACGGAATAGGGCTTAACGGATTACAAATCACTCAGGGTGTTGCGTCTGAAAAAAGCCGAATGAATCTTATAAACGAAGGACTTGGAAGTTTTAATTGGATGATGAAAGTAATTCCACAAGCGATGAATATATTATTTGTAATTTTGATTGCATTGTATATACCGATGGCGCTTGTGGCCGTTGTTGTCGGAACAGACAGAGGATTTAAAATATTAACTAATTATTTTTTTGGGCTTATAGCTTTTAAATCTATAGATATAGGACTTGCTGTTGCGCATAATGTAGCAAATTATTATTCGGCCGACAGTATAGGTGAACTGTATTACGGAATGGGTAAAAACCTGTTTAACGTATTAAATATGCCTTATTTTGTAGGGGATGCAGCACAAGCCGCAGGTTTGGCCGGAATATTGGGTGTTGCCGCCGTATTTATTACACCTACCGTTATATTTTGGGGGGAAACTAAAGCCGCTACAGGTTTAATAGGAGCCGTAAAAGGAATGTATGCCGGTACCAATCCTGATTTGGCTACAGCTGAAACTGCTAAATTTCAGGGCAATTTAGAATATCAGGAGGAATTATCTCATAACAGAGGTATGAAATATATTGCCGATAGACTTGGAATTGACACGGCTGAAGGAGCAAAATTATACAATCAAATGCAAAGCGAAATTGACGCAATAAATAGAGGTGCCGCATTTGGGGCGATTGCAGGAAAAGGTGATTTGGGTAATTATGCAATGGGTAGCTACGCCAAAGCAACGGTTGCCGATTTCCAAACCGCAGGAGCAGGAGTTGTAACAAACGGTACGTCTATTGAAGCTATAAGAAACGGTGCTTTTTCGATAGGTGCTAAAGGAATGGCGCAAACAATCGGATACGGAAGCGAAGTGCATTTAAACGATGCGGTAATCAGCGGAATGTCCAACGGAATAATGGAAGGGGCAAAGGATAATTATATCGGTTCACATATTACCACAGCGGATGCAAGGGTGTTGGGAACTGACAGTGGAGTGCAGATGGTTGCCAAAGCGGAAGGGCTTTTAAAAGCTACGGACGGAAACGGAAATCATATATATGACAGTGACGGACATCTTAATCAAAACATTTTCGGAACCGGTGCTGGAGATAAGTATATTGAAGGGCTTGAAAAGCAGACTGCAAATTCCATCGCCAAGACAGCTGGATTTGGAAGCAGAGGAACAATGGAAGACGCCAATAAGGCAGGATTTTATCAGGGAGTTCAGCAGGCTGGTTCAATGGAAGGTATCAAGAATGCCGTTGACAATGATGTTAACGGGTTAAACGACTTATATCAAGGAGCCGAAAGAGAAGCAGGGGCGGCTACAAATAAAACTATAGGAACAGGGGAAGCTATATTAACGGATAAAAACGGCAACCGTATAAGCGAACAGGAATTTATGGGATTTATTAAAGCGGGAGCGGCAAAAGGTTTCTTGGCACAAGGGCTTGCAGGTGAAGCTGACTTGGAAAAAGCTTTTGAACCGATGGGAGCTAATGGGGAGAAGAGATTAAAAGGAGAATATGCTAATGGCATATACCAACAGGAAAGAGACAGTATTGAAAAAACTATAGGTGCAGGAAGAGCATTAAACAGTTTTACAGATGAACAATTACAAAAGGTTGCAGAAGGAGGAACTAAAGCAAATATAAAAGGAACTCTTGGAAGAATTGAAGGAGCTGGTGGAATTGATGATTTTGCAAATATGGCTTATGTATCTGGTGCAATACAATCAAGTAAACAATTAAAAGGAACTGAGGGTGAAATCAAAAAAGCATTAATGGCAAATGGAATGAATGATAAAGAAGCGGAAAAATTAGCAAAAGCAATAATTGAAGGAAGTAAACAAGGTGCGGAAGAGTTTAAAAAAGCTCTTGATAAGATTGGAGAGAAAGCCAAGACTCTAACAGAAGCAAAAGAAGGAAGTGAGTATAAAAAAATAGGACAATATGATTCTCCTGATGATTTCGTAAAAGCTCAAGAATTAAGTGCTATTCAACAAGAGGGTAAAAATGCATTAAAAACATTTATGACTGCGATTAATCCTGAAACAAGACAAAAACTTTTCGAAAACTTGCAAAAACAAGCAAAATCAATGGGAATTGATCCAGAAACAGGTAAATCTTATCTTGATGAATTTAATGAACAAGCATTAAAACTTGGAATAGCAAAGGTAGATAAAAACAACAATATAGTTGCTACTGATGATGCAGAGGCTTGGGTTAAAGGAAGAGCATTAGCGGCAAACTCAAGTATAGATAAAATGTTTATCGGTGGTATGAGAATGGCACAACAATATAACTCTTTAGGTGAGAGTATTGTTAACGCCGATGCTTCAATAAAAGGTGAAAAAGGAAGGGATTTTAAAGCCAATTTAGGAAATCCACAAAATATGGATGAAGCGATTACAAAAGAAGCAATAGAAAATGGAATTGACCCAAGAAAATGGTTACCAAAAATTTTTTCAAAGGGAGTTGAAGCTACAAGCAATTTTTTACAATCACTTGGATTTTCAAAAGAACAAGCACAAGAAATAGCACCTTATTTGGTTGCTACAGCAGGTGGAACAGCTGGAGTTGAAGCTGTTTCAAGATTTAAAAATTTATTAGATGGAAAGATGATAGCAAAAGAAGATTTGCCATTTAAAACTTTGGATGGAAAAGAAATTAAAGCAGGACAATCTTTTAACTTAAAAGACATTCCTAAAGAACATAGATTTGAAGCATTTAAAATGTCAAAAATAGAACCTGGAAGTGTTGGTAAGTTTATGAATTGGGCGAAAACAAATTTAGATAAATTTGGTGAGAATTTTGAAAATAAATTAGAAAATAAATCAAATCCATCCTCTATTTCTCAAGAAAGCTCTAATAAATCCTTTCAAAAATCCATAAATTCCAGCAATACCGCCCAAAATCAACATTCCGATAAATCCCCAGAAAGCAAGTCCAATAATTATACTCATTCTCAGCCTCCTTCAAATCAATCTGATTTAAGTATAAACGAAAATGAAAAAAATGTCAATAGACTTGAAAGTTTATTTAATGACAATGCACTTAATCAAATTAGACTAAATGAATTAAAAGACGAAATAAGTGCTAAAAGGCCAAGAAAATCCGAAAATATTGAAGCTAAAAATAAAATACTTGATGCTATTGAAAATGATAAACCTATTAATGAAGAATGGTTAAAGAAATTAGGTTATTCGAAAAAAGAAATAAAAAACAGATTTGAAGATTTAATAGAGAGTGGAAACATTATGACGGGGGATAAGTTTGAAGAATTTAATGGAGCTGTTAAAACATTAGAGAGAGAAGGTATAAAAGGTGAAGCGTTAAAAATAGGTAAAAAATTACTAAAATACGCAGGATTGGCAGGAGCAGCTTATAGTTTGTATGATGCTGGTTCTACATATAAATCATATATTGATAAAGGATTATCTCCTGTTGATGCTGCTGAAAAAACTGCTTATGATATTACAAACGGTGCAACTTTTGGTGCTGTAGATGGAATGGTAAATCAATATCACAAAGCGGTAAATGATTTTGCAAAAGGCGATTATATTCAAGGATTTAAAGACAGCGTAAAAATACCGGTTACCGGTATAAATGCAGCATATAATAATATGGTTCAATTAGCTGATGCAGCAATTAAATATATGTTTTCTTCAAATAATGATGTTCCAATGTATAATGATACAAAAACAACTATACCAATCTCCCCTGTAACAGCAAACGCCATACAACAGCCTTCGTCAGGGCAGGATTATCACACTGCGGTAGTTAATCAGATATTCCAGGCTCAGGCAACCAAAAATATTGCCGAAGCGATGAATCAGTTCAGGGATTTATATAATCCGGTAGCGCCGGTAAACGGAATAACTATTCCTACAATGGGCGGAGAGTTAAGTATAGGAAACAACAATGGTTATCTGCAACTGGGCGATTATACTACAAGAGTGCCGATGAGCGATTTCAGAAATTATGTTGCCCAACATCCTGAAGTGGCTCAAACCCTTCCTCAAGTTCTTGCCACAAGCGGATTTAACAACGAAAACGTTTACGATAAATTCGGAAGAGGCTACGAAAAAATGGATAACGGACAGGTGGAATCACTGCTTGCCAATATGAATTATATACAACAAACTTCTACAAAAGACTCTCAAATTGGGCTTGGTACTATTATGGATTATCAGGAAAAAATGGTTGAAATTTTAGAAGAAAATCTCGCGTCAAAAGAAGAAAAAGAAATTAAATAACTTTCTTTTTTTCTTACGGACAAATAGACATTTTTTTAAATATTCAGTAACATAATCAAAATTTCAAAAATGCAGAAAAGGAATAAAATTGCAAGAAAAATTTATCCCAAAAACTCAAGAAGAATATTATCAGTTGACTATTCAAATAATTAAAGAACTTGAAAATAAGGCAATAGAGAGAGAAGAGCTTATCAGAATACTGGTATTGGCAATATTTAGCAGAACAAATATGTTTTTAATAGGACCTCCGGGAGTTGGAAAAACTTATATATTAAATATTTTAATAAATTCAATACCGGAAGCAAAAAGTTTTGAGTATTTAGTTATGGCACATACCAAACCCGAAGAGCTTTTCGGTACTTCTTATGTTGATGAAAACGGTAAGATGCAATATGACATTACCAATTCTATTTTGGATTCCCATTTTCCGTTCTTAGATGAAATATTTAAGGGGAGTTCACAAATCTTAAATACTTTGCTTGGTATAACTCACCCGTCAAGAAAATTCTTTATGAGAGGTGTCGGTGAATTTAGGGTGCCTATGGTTTGTATGTTGGCAGCTTCAAATGAATTTCCACAGGATGAAAGTCTTGATGCGTTAGACGACAGGTTTTTATTCAGATATGAAGTGCTTCCTATTCAAAAAATGGAAAATTATGAAAGATATGTTGCGGGAGATTTTGACAGTACACCTTATTTAAGTGTTCAGGTAACTTTAGATGATTTGAATTATGTTTATAATAAAGCCAGGGAAACGGTTAAAATACCCCCTCTTGTCAGAAGAGCATACATAAGTATTAGGGAAAAGATGATACAGTTGAGAGTAAAAGTATCAGACAGAAAAATAAATCTTTCATTGGATATTTTTAAAGTCAGTGCCTGGTTAAACAATAGAAATGAAATTGATTTTAGCGATTTATTTTTACTTAATCATATTATGTGGAGAAATTTTTTAGAAAGAGATAATGTTAGGGAAGCGTTAAAGGAAATCATTTTTGGAAACAGAAATGAGATAGATAAAATACTGTTTGATATTGAGAGGGAATTAGAAAAAAACATAGGATTTATAAAACAGGAATTAAATAGTTTTATAAATAAAACCGAAAGTTTTTCAGGAGCCGAGTTAGAAAAATTTTTCAATAAAAAAATTCAAGAATTTAATACAGTTCTTGAAAACTTTAGAGTTTTAGAAAATGCAATTAATAACATAGTAAATAGAAAAAAATTTGTGGATGAGGTTATGGAGCAATGTAAAAACAATATATTTATTTATGAAATCAGTCAAGAAGTGTTTGACAATAAGAACATTGTGGTGATGAATAATTTAAGAATGCAAATACGCCAAAATCTTAAAAAACTTGAGAAATTTAACGAACTGGTTACAAACGTTTATGATTATATGAATTATAATCCGGCAATGTTAAATCAGTAGAAAAAAATAAAAGGAGAAATGATGAAAAAATTATTAACTGTTTTTATAGGAGGAACAATGTTGTCGTCAATGTTGTACGCAGGACCGGTAAATTATGTTGGATTAAGCGATATAAAAGATGCTCTTTATTATCTTATTAAAGATTACAAAAAGCTGTTGGCAAAAAGCAATAACAATGAGAAAAAAATTTTAAAAATAGAAAAAGAATTCGATGCAGAAGTTAACCAAATAAAAAAAGTAATTAAAACAAGAAACTTTAAAGTTGACAATGAGCTGAAAGAAATATTTAAAATAATTTCTTCGCTAAAAAGAAGAGCGTTATTAATAAAAGAAAAAGAAGACGGCTATGATAGATATATTACGCAGTATGTAAAAGAAAATAAAAAAGTATTAAAAAAAATAAAAAGATAAAGGCGATTAATGGTAATTGATTTTTTAATGAAAGCCGGTGAAAAAACCATTAATTTTATAGAAAATGTTTTTGAGAAAGCCGGTAGCGTTGACGGACTGTCGGAAAAAAACTTAAGGGCTTTTTTGCAGGACAGAGGAGTCAGCGACCTATTGATGTATAGATATTACGAAGAACAAGATGACATCGGCATTTATACTATGGCTGACGGCAGAAAAGGATTCGTGTTAAGGTATTTCGCTCCTGTTTTTGTTACCGAAGAAACTGAAATAAAACTTATGACTTTGATTGAAAGCTTAAATATAAACAAAACACAGCTTCAGTTCGTAACTTTTTCATCGCAAAACCTTACAAAACATATAGAAGCTTTTATCAACTCCCATCCCTGCGAAGTAAATGTAACAAACAGAGAGATATTAAAAGAGGTTATCGAAAAAAGAGCGAAATATCTGCAAAAATGGGCGAAAGAGCCAATGTTTAAAGGATATAAATTCAGACTTAGGGATTTTGTGAATCTAATAGCAATAACGTATCCGCCAAATACTGATATAGAAACAATCAAAATGGAATATGAGTCAGTCAAAGGAATAATGAGAGATTACAATGCCGTAAATTTTAGTGCGGATGAATTGGTTACCCTGCTTAGGGAGTTTTTTCATTTTGATAAGGACTCAGAGTTTTGGAACAGTAAATATGACAGTATAAAAGCGTTAAATCATCAAGTAGTGAGCGGGGGAGTGAAAGTCGAACTCTCAAAAGAGAAATTTAAAAAAGGGTTCGTAATAAACGACAGCAATTATGTTACCACGCTTGTAACGAAAGAATTTCCTTTACAGATATCGGCCGAAGAATTTGTGGATTTCTTCTACAATAAATATGACAGTAATGACGTTAACGTTCCTATAGACGGACCTTTTATTGCATCGCTGAATATTTTAATAGAAGATGTGGACAGAATTAAAGAACAGACGCTATCTAAACTGTCCCACGATTTAGGGGAAATCAGAAAATTTGATTTAAGAACGATTGAAAGATACCCTGAAATGAAAGAACGGTTAAATGAAGTAAAAGGGCAGATAAAAGCTATTAAAGTTGATAATGAGTATCCGCTAAAATCAATGTGGAGTTTAACCCTTTTTAACACTGATAGAAAAAATTTGTTAAATGCAACCGCTTCTATCAAAGAAAAATTTAGACGAAAAGGATGGTATTTAACGGAAGAAACTTTTCCGCATATAGGGCTTTTTACAACTCTTTTCTCGCTGCCGCTTCAATATTCGGATACAGTTGCCAATTTTTTAAAAAGATTTGATTTGCTTTTTAAAAGCAATAATACCGCTATTGTTCCTATAATAGGCGATTTTAGGGGATTTGGTTTTGGGCATATTCCGTTTTTTGGAAGAAGTGGGCAAATAATATGGTGGGACCCGTATGCAGAAGGCACGGAGAACTATAACGTTGTTGCCACAGGGCGTTCGGGTTCGGGTAAATCATTTACGTTTAACGATGTTATTACGATGTCCCTTGCGAAAAATGCAAAGGTTAGGGTAATTGACAGTTTGCCTTCTTATCAGAGATTAACCGAACTTATCGGAGGGCAATATGTAAATTTTGATGAAAAATCAAATATCTGTTTGAATTTTTTTACAAACATCCTAACAAAGAGAAATGAGGAAACGGGTGAAGAAATTTTAGTTAAAGGAGAAGACGGTAAAGAATATCCGGTAATAATGGAAGAGGATATGGCCACAATAGTACCCTTAATGGCGATGATGGCAAGGGTTGACAGAGTGGTAGTGTCCACTTCAAGTGAAATTTCAAGTGTTAACGACAGTGTCGATGCTTCATTTTTGGCATCGGTATTTGAAGAAGCGGTAACCGTTGCTTTTAGAAGCAAAGGTAGAAATGCGGGAATGTATGATGTAAGAAAATATCTTTTGGAAAAAAGGGATTATTACAAACAAAGCGGGTATCAGCATTATGCCGAGCTATTGCACGGTGTTTGCGAAGGATTAAGACCTTTTTCAGAACCTGACGGAATGTATTATAAGTATTTCAACGGCGTTGCAAATCTTGATTTGGAAAAAGATTTGGTTGTAGTAGAGCTTTCAGCATTAGAACAAAAAGGGGTTATTTATCCCGTTGTTTTGATGGCATTGGCCAATATGATTGTAAACGAATTTTTTGGTGACGATGTAAGACAGAAAATATTAATAATGGACGAGTTTTGGAAATTTAAAGATAATCTTATAGTTTCTACATTTACGGAAGAGCTTGCAAGAAAAGTTAGAAAAATGAGAGGTTCATTAATGACTATTACGCAGGGACAAAAAGATTATAAGGCAAATGTAAGAATGGAGGCTCTGTTTGCAAACTCAAGCTGGAAATTTCAAATCGGTAGGGAAACCGATG
Organism: Caminibacter sp.; assembly: GCF_053999135.1. Lineage (NCBI taxonomy): Bacteria > Pseudomonadati > Campylobacterota > Epsilonproteobacteria > Nautiliales > Nautiliaceae > Caminibacter > Caminibacter sp. Next base: position 34,941 of record NZ_JBMXVQ010000020.1, on the reverse strand, counting down.
CTACAACCGGACTTGGGGCTTTTGCCGATAAACTGTTAAGAACGGTGGCGCCGCATTTCCCTCTTTTTGGTGAAAACACTATATTTACCTCAACATCAATGTCAATTAACAGGTTAAGAGTTGACCCTTTATGTAAGTGGCTTTATGAAACAAGCGACAGAGGTAAGGCAACGATAAACGCAATATGCAACAAATTTAATCTTTCACAGGTGGATGCCGTAAGGTTTTTGGCTGTAAAAGAAGAAAATCCTGCTTTTTCAGACGAAGAAGTTTTGAAAGAAATCGGGATTTTAGATGAAAGAGAACTTAGCGAAAAACAGAGAAGGGAAAAAGAAAGAAGAAAGAAAATTGAAGAACTGATAAAACAGGCATTGGAATTTAACGAATTAAACCTGTCACTGATACCTATAGTTGACGAAAAGAAAAATATACACGCTTATGAAACAACGGCAGCAATAAAAAACGGCGATGAAACTATAAATTACGGAGAATTTTATAATATTTTGAAGGAAATGGACAAAATAGTGGAATTTGACAGAATCGTGGCATTTAAAGCCATTCAGTATGCGGCATACAATCAGGTAAAAATGAGTATCAATCTTAATTTAGAGACCTTTAAAAATAAAAAAATTTTAAAAGATTTAATTTCATTGATTGAAGAATTAAAAGCAAATGATTATGTAATATTCGAACTGCCTTTAAGAAATACTAATAAAGAGGATTTTGAAATAATTGTAAACCATATTAATGAATTAAAGAAAATAAACGTGGAAATTGCAAACGACAATATAACATTAGATTCAAGTTTTTTAGAAATCATAAATTATCCTATTGATTATCTTAAAATAGACAAAGAAGTGGTTCAGGCAATAGAAAAAGACAGACATACGAAAATGTTTTTGGAGTTTGCGCTTCAATTGTCGGACAGGCTTGGAATTGAGGTGGTGTTTATCCATATAGACAGAGAGTCATTGTTTGAAGAATGTGTGACGATAGGCGGTAAATACTTTGAAGGATTTTTGTTTGGCAGACCAGTAATAGTTTAAAGGAAAAAAATGATAGGGTATTTAAAATATTTTATTGAAGCTTTTTTAAGCTCAAATAAAAGCGAATCGCACGATACGGAACTTGACGAAAAACTAAATCTTTTAAAAAGTCGTAATAACACACCTCTTGATGAAAACATAAAACAGCTTTTAAGTGTAAAAAAGAAGATAAACAGATTAAAAAAAAGATTAAAGACAGAAAAAGACGTTGATGAAAAAAGAAAAATAAAAAAAGATTTGGAAAAACTGTGGGAAATTTATGAATATATAGAGGACAAATTAAAAAAACCTGAACTTGGACTGTATATGGGGGTAGGGGTTGATTTGTTGGCGGAAGAAGAGAGAAAAATAGCACCCGTTTGGTTTGAATGGAAATCGTTAAATTCGCACATGGGGGTTCAGGGCACAACGAGAACCGGTAAAACCGTATTATTATTAAACATTGCTAAACAGATTATAAGAAAACAAGACAACTTAATCGTGATTGACCCTAAAGGTAGCGAGGGGCAGGAAGTGTTGGCTACTATTTTGGAAGAAGCCGTCAATACAGGAAGGCACAAGGATTTTGTATATTTATCTCCCGCATATACTTCCATTTCGGACAGATATAACGTTATATTTGATATGAGCAACGAGGCAATAGCTTCTATGCTTTCAAAAATAGTGGAAGGGGAGCAATTTTTTAGGGATGTTGTATATAAGGTTACGTTTGCGGTATGCAAGGCATTTGAAGTGTTAGAGGAATTACAGGCGCATTTTATACCGAATTTTAAAGAAAGACTGTTAAAAAAAGAAATAGAAAAATACAATAAATACGTTAAACACAAAGGGTATGAGCCTATTCCGATTAATGAAGAAGAAGAATTATACCGTCCCGATGATATAGATTTAATGGATAAAAGCATTAACAAGCTTGAGGAAGAAAGGCTTTTTAAAGATAAAAACGACATAAGCAGTTTTTTGTTTTCAAGAACGTTGATGACATTAAAAGACATTGCATATTTCAGCAGACACGACACCCTTGTGGAGTTAAAAGACATCTTAGAAAACAATTTTTTACAAGATGGAAAAATCAGAAAAGACATTCCCGAATGGCTGCAAAACGAAGCGATACAGGCGATAAACACGGTTAATGACGTAGCAAAACAGGAAAAAAGCTTTTTTGAAAAAACATCCACGAGCCTCAGTACTATTTTAACACAGCTTGTAACCGGTAAAATGGGAGAAATACTTACATCTATAAAAATAAATCCGTTAATTGCAAGGCTTGAAAGAGGGGAGGGGGTTATATGCGTTATTCAATCATATCCTATGCTTTTTAAAAACATATCGGATATGATGGTAAAAAGCTTTTTGTATATGATTGAGTATTTAATGGGTAAATACGGCGCAAGAGGTATTGCGCCTAAAAAGAGGCTGCACATTATGATAGATGAAGCGGCAAGCGTTGTTTATCCCGATATAGACAATTTGTTTAACAAAGCCGGAGGGCTTGGAGCGAGTTTATACGTATTTACACAGTCATTTGCGGACTGGCAAAAAACGCTTGGCGAGTATGAGGCCAAAACGGTAATGGATAATATGAACACTCAGATAAGACTAAGAATGAACGACCCTCTTTCTTGCGAAATAGTTTCCAAAGAATTCGGAACCGTTACTAAAACCGAGCAAAACGTAATATTTGAAGGTGGAGAAACTGGTAATATCAGATTTATGAGTGCTCAAAAGGAAGAATGGCTTATATCTCCGCACGAAGTTAGAAGACTGCCGGTTGGAAGAGCTTTGGCTAAAAACGATGAAAATATATATTTACTGGATTTGCCTTATTATTCGGGGGCGAAAATCAAATTAAGAATGCCGGATTTGTTTGACAAAAAAGGATTTGATTTTGAAGCGTTTTCATCAGAAGATAAACAGTATGACAGATTTTTTAACTAAATATATAAAAATTACAAGGAAAGATATTTATTTTGGCATATTTATAATTCTTTTGGCAGTTTTTTTGAATAAAATTACCAATGCTTTAAACGGGTATTTGACTATTAAAATTCCTTTAGACAGCAACGCATTTTATTATAAAAAAAATTTTGACGGGAAGGATGTCATATTATTTTACGATAACGGCGAATTAAGCAAAAAGATTTATTACGTAATTGCAAAAAAAGGAGAAGGGATAAAAAGCGGAAGCTGTGTTATACCAACAGACTATTATAATGACAGGCTTACCCTTTCAATAAGCAACGGAAATGTTAAATGCTTAATAAAATACGACAGATTAAATGAAAAAATAAAGAAACAATATTTGGAGAAAATGAAAAAAATTTTAGAAGAATATAAAATAACTGATACGGGGATGATGAAAAATTTCTAAAAATTCAATACAATGACAAAAATTCATAAAGGTAGGTAAATAATGGGTTTTTTTGACAAGCATTTGGAAAAACTGGATGATGATTTGGATTTTGAAGAATTTGATACAGAAGAAAACGAATCAGACGATAAATTTGAGGAACATAATTCAGAATCCAAAGAAAAAAATAAAAAAGGCCTTTTTAAAAATCTGTTTAAGAAAAAGAAAAAACCTGAGTATCTGACGCAGGATGATATTGCCCAAAACAAGAAAAAAATAGTAAATAAGCTTGTAGTGTTAATATCGGTATTCGGATTTTTTATTATTCTTTTAATGGCGCTATATATTTACCTTACAAAAGTCCAAGCACACAGGGCGTATATAAAAAGCCATTCGCCTAAAAAAGAAATAAATATTAAATTGACTGAGAATACAGACAATTTGTGGAAACTGCAAGTTGATAACCAAATAAAATATTTGAAGAAAAAAGTAGATGACAAATTTGAAGAAATCAAAAAAGTTGTTAAAGAAGAAAACAATCAGACAATTCAGGCGGTTAACAATCTCCTTGAAGAAAAAGTAACCAGCAAAATAGAAAACCTGCAAAATCAAATTGACGAAATCAAGGAACAAAACAATAATATAAATTCCATTATAAAAGAAAAGACGGAAGAAGTTTTACAGGCGGCAAAAACTTACACCCTGCAAAAAAGTTTAGAACTTGAAAGCAAATTATCAAAACTTAAACCCGTATCCGTTTCCATAAAACCCAATGTTAAGAATACGGATAAAAAAAGCAACGGTAAAGATTTAAAAGAGCAGAAAAAGGCGGATATTAAAAAAGAATATAAAAAACGTGTAATTGAGGTGGAAAAAGAAGTTTCAAATTTAAGCATTCAAAATATCCCGATTGATAATGAAGTTCAATCTCAATTAAAAAAAGAAAAAAAGGCTAAAGAAGAGAAATTGTCTTATCATTTAATGACCGGTTTTACCAAAGCGACTTTAATTACAGGTGTTTCGGCGCCCACTTTTTCGGCGGGTGTTATTAATCCAAAACCTGTTTTACTCTCTGTTAACGGAAATGCGATTATTGCAAACGACCAGCAGGAAAACATTTCAGACTGTATGCTTATAGGTAAAGCTACCGGTAATATGAATACAAGCAGGGCGGAGATTTTAATTACGAGAATAAGCTGTTCTATTCCCACTTCACAGCCCGGTGTTTATAAAAAAATTGAGGCAATCGGCAATCCTGTTGGATGGGTAATCGGAGAAGACGGTAAATACGGTTTAAGGGGAAGACTTGTTGACAGTGCCGGAAAACTTATAACAAGACAGATAATGGTTGGTTTTTTGCAGGGAGTTTCACAGGCTTTTGCGCCAAGCAATGCACTGCCGGTAACATTGCAGTCGCCTGATGAGAATTCGGTAACAAAAAAAACGGCATCTGCGTTTTCACAGGGTACTGCCAGCGGGGTTAGCAACGCTTTTTCTTCACTTGCCGAATATTATAAAAAAATGCTTGACGGGATGTATCCTTACGTTGACGTTATGGCCGGCAGAAAAGTAACCGTTTTGCTTAAAGGGTTTCAGGATATAAAAATTACCAAGTATAAAAAAGTTGACATATCCGAACGTGACGGTGAGAATGGAAACGAGGAGGTAGATTATGAAGTTCAAATTGATTATAATGATTTTTAGTTTTATACTATTGTTAATGGCCTTTACGGGATGTTCTAAAATAATAAGTATCGGTTATGAGCATCCATATTGCGAAGAAAACGGTAAAAATTATCAGGATGCCGGCGTATGCGGTGACCCTATGCTTATTTACAAATACAGATATTATATAGACGAAAATAATATAGCTTACCAAAAAGGAAAGAGTAAATGCGAATGAAATTGCCAAGTTTAATTTTAATTGCAGCAGGAACGCTTTTTTTTACAGGTTGTGCCACTAAAACCGTAAACAATGAAAAAACATATTTAAAAAGCATTGATTACATAGTAAAACAGCAAAAGCAAAAAAGAATAGAAGAAGAAACAGACACGAAATCATACCATTTTATGGTTAAACCTATAATAAGCAGCGAGCAGGATGATTCCAAAGTTGTAGTTGATATGGGGAAAATACTTAAAATATGGATAGCGCCCTATGTCGTAAAAGGTACTCTTATTGCAGGGCATAGTATTTATACGTGGGTAGAACCGCCTAAATTTATAGCGGGGGAAAGCGTAGGAAGAGGCAGCTATTCGGATGCTTCACTGATAACCCCAAACGGAAATTATCCTTTAATTTACAGACCGGATGAGGTATATACTAAGAAAGCAAAATTTTCAAATGAAGAGTTAAGAAATTATGTTAATAAAAAATACGAAACAGAAAAACATCCTGCAAAGGTTATAAGAAAAATTGAAAAAAACAATGTAAAATATGATGAAGAAATAAAAAAATATCTTCAAATGAAAAAAAGGACTAAAAAATGAATAACGACCCGTACAGCAATCAAGGAGCGCCATATTCAAACAATTCCTATAATTCGAGGTTAGGAAGGGATAATGTATTTGCTAACGACCCGTACAGGCAACACGACCCTTATAAACACAACGACCCGTACAGACATCACGACCCTTATAAACATCACGACCCGTACCAGGAAAGTTCAATGGGTTATTCCGATACCGTTGAAGGGGAAAAAGAGAGATTTTCATTCTTTTGGTTTTGGCTTAAAAGGGAAATCCAAATGCTTTTTAATGCTGAAGCCGGCTCTCAAGAACAGGATTTAATATATCCTATTGAAGAAGATTTTATGAAACTGAGAATCGCAACAAAATTTTTTGTTAGAAATATGATTTCTTTTTTTCTTACAATAACCGGTTTTTGGATTCCTTTTATATTGCTTTCACAAATAAGTGACAAATACGGAAATATAATTTTTTTAAGTGGTATAATTTATTTTTTTCTTTTGGCGTATTTGTTGTATCTACCCACACATCAAATCGTAAGCAGTTTTGAATATACGGTTTTTAAGAATGTAAAAAATTTTTATAAAAGAATAGCATCGCTGTTTTCAAGTTACAGAAACAGTATTATTGTTGCGATAATTATTAATATCGCCGTAGGAGCGATTTTTGTATATAAACCGGATTTACTGTATTTTGTTGTTAAAAAAGAGAGTTTTACATTTGAATTTTTTAAAAAGGAAAACGTAAAGGCGGCTTTTAACGTTTTGGCAATTTCAAGTGTTTTCAGTTTGATTCTATATGTATTTTTTTATAAAATTGTTTTTAGTGTTGCTCAAAAAAACAGAAAAGAACATATTAAGGCGTTTAAAAGAAAAAAATCGGAATTTTACAAACATTCTTCAGTTCTTGATGAAGATTAATCTTCACTACCCCTTAAGGGAGATGGCTTGAAAAAGCCGAAAAAAACATCAAGGAGTTATTATGAGAAGAGTGTTGTTTTTGTTACTGTTTTCAACAGTGTTTGTTTTTGCGGCGGATGACCCTGCATCGGTGAATACTTTTGTGGACGTCCTTTTAGGATTGCTTCAAGGTAGAGTCGGGTACATCTTTATTGCTATTGTTCTTGGATTCAGTGCTTTTTTTGCATGGAGAAACGGAAATATTACACCGTTGATTTGGGGTGTTGTAGCGGCACTGATACTTGGTGCGGCGCCATACATAGGACCACATATCGTAAGCTGGGGTAATTCTACGTTTGGAAGTTAATTTAAAAAAGGAGTTTTCTCCTTTTTTCTTCACACTTATTGACTTTTTAACGATAATTAAAAACAAAAGGAAATAATTGTGAAGAAAAAAAGTTTAATTTTGCTTTTACCTTTGGCGTTAATGGCGGCAGACTTAAATAACAGCAGCGCTGCAAAAAAACCCGAACAGGGCTGGAGATTCGGAGATAATCCGGTTTCTAAGACCAAAGGGTTAAAAGAGGACAAGAGAACCATTAAACAGATATTGGCCGAAATGTTAAAAGTGCAGAAAAAACAGTTAAAAACGCAGAAGAAAATCCTTGCTATTTTAGAAGAGCAGTTTAATCCCAAACCGAAAGTCATTACACTTCCTAACGGGAAGAAATGTATTGCAAATTCATCGGCCGAATGTTTTCAGATGCCTCTGACTCCGGTTGCCAAAAGAATACCGGTGTTAAAAAACTGGCTTTTAAAAAGGGATGAAAAGAGTGCGGCCGAATACATAAAATGGCAAAGCAAGTATCTTCAGGAAATCAGTAAAGCGGCATACGCATACGATTTTGCGGTAACCGAATACGGCAATAAAGTCGCCAAAGTAGATTATTCACAGCCCGGTTTTGAAGAAACGTTTGGATATACCTCAGTTGTAAGAAACAAGTACAACAATATGCTGTTAGACAAATATAAAAACAAATTTAAAATATATTTGTTTATGGGGATGAACCCGGATTTAGACGTTTATTCGTTTACTTCAATAGCAAAATTCATAAACAGCCATCCAAAACTACACTATGTAATAGTGTTTAAAAACGAAAAAGAAAAAAAAGCGTTTCTTGACGCCGCTAAAATATTCCCTGCTGTAAAAAAAGCCGTTGAAAACAAAAACGTTCAGATAAGCGTAGCCGGAAGCGTATTTAAAAAATTAAATATTTATACAACACCTACGGTATCGGTAAAATTGAATAATACTAATACCGTAAATAAAATTATGGTTGGACGATTAAACGGAGTACTGACTCAAAAAATACTGAATTTCTTAAAATTTAAAGGCGTAATAAAAGAAGGAGAAAATCCTACGTATAAAGCTTGGCAAAAAGCGGGGGATTATTCGTCTAAATATTATGACCATTATTATGATGTTAACATTAATCCCATATTAAAACTTTACAAAGGTGAAAAATGAAAAAGAGAGTATTGAGTGCGGTTTTGGCAACGAGTCTATTTTTAACTCAGGCACAGGCAGTATCTTTGAAGGATATGTTTAACACTAACGCATCTTCTCCTATAGGCGCATCCATTAACGGAACGCATTATTATTTCGGAGGAAATTATGAATTAAGGTTTAAAAAGAATACTTACGCATTTAAGCCCTGGATAAACGGGGCGGCTCCGAGATTTCATACAGGATGTAACGGAATTTCGATATCGGGCGGATTTATTTCGCTTCTTGGGCTTGATGATATTAAAAACCAACTTGACAATGCTTCTACAGCTTTTGCGTGGGGACTTTTAATGGGGATAAAAGCATCCCTCCCAATCGTTTCTCAAGTGTTTGAAGCAATACAGAAGTGGGCAAGGGCGATACAAAAACTTTTACAAAACGCCTGTCAGATGGGACAGGCACTTTCCAAAAAATCCAAATTTACACAGGGCGTAAACAATTTCTTTCAGGAAAAGTTTGGAGAGGAAGGATTTCCTAAGTTAAAAGAAAATCTTGATAATTTTAGTACTTATGCTGACGATGTTAATAAATTTATTGATGATAATATAAATACCGGTAAAGTAAAAACACCGCTTGGCAAACTGTTGGCTGGAAAAGTAAAAGGCAAAACGGTATCCCTTGCAACGTTGTATTTCGGAAAATATCTTCCTAAAATAAACGACAAATCAAGGGTTGGGGCAACTGGCGATTTGGCCGGGCTTTATAACAAAAAAATAGGGGATTTGAGCTTAAACGTTGACAACAGCAGTGAATTTGAAAGAGCCGTTTTATTCCACAAGCTTGCGGTGTTGTGTTTCGGCGAGCTTGGAATATCAAAAGCCGATTTTCAAGAAATAACGCAACTGATTGACGGTAACGGGAAATTAAACAAAGACAAAGCAAAAGGCGCCGTATTGCAAGCGTTAACGGGAATGTTCGGCAGTAAATCTTCATTAGGGATTACTGATATTCCGGCTAAAATTGATGTTAACAACGTTTATAGATTTTTAATGAACGGGGCGGCTTCTATAAGCGACACAACAAATGTCTGCGATTCAAACGGAAAATGTAGAATTCCTGATTACAACTTATTGTATATAGACACGCAGACAAGCTCATCCGTAGGCAATGCAAATGGCGATAATTCAAATAAATCCAAAGAACCGTTAAGAGCGTTTACGCTGGTTGATTCCGAAAGCTCCAGCAATATTTCGTTAGAATGGAAAGGATTTTATCAAGAAAGTTTGGATGCTATAAGAAATTTGGTTAAATCAAACGCAGGATTAAATAGTTATGCATTTGTAGGAGAAGCTCCGGCAAATACTGACACTAAAACATTTGTATTAAAAGGAATGGGTAAATATATTAATATCCTTTCACTTCTTGCAAAAAAAAGAGGGGGAGAAACGGATTATATTTATTATCTTGAAAAACTGCTTGCAAAAAGAAACGCACAGGCTCAAACGTTTTTGTTCGTTAACAATATAGCCTCATATATTCAAGCACTTTCAAAAGACCCTAATATGCAAATCTCTCCAACTGCACGAGCTGCTTTGGAAAGCTATTTTAACAGGGTTAAAAGCATTCAAGAAGCAATGGAAAAATACATTACAGGAACTATTAAAGTTGACGACAGTATAAGAAAAATGGATGAAATGTTTAATGAAATTTATAAATCCATTAAAAAAGAAAATATGAAAAACGTAGGATTTTAAAATGGCTAAAAAACTTATAATATTTTTTCTTTGTTTTTCTTTTTTAACGGCCAATGCCATAAACAATGCAAACGGTTCGGAAATTTCAACGTACCGTGATTATCTGAAATTTAAAAAAGAGATAGAAAAAACCGCAGTATTTGAACCTGCAAGGGCTTACTTTATATTAGGAACCCTGTATATGAAACCGTTTAAATTCAAAGAAAAAACAATAACACCGGATTTAAACAAAGCTTTGATGTATTTCTATAAAAGTCTTGAAAACGGAAACAAATTGGCAGCGTATTATATTGCTCTGCTGGAATATCGAAGAGGTAATGTATATAAGGCGCTTTTAGTTCTTGAAAAAACGCTTAATTCCATAAGAAATTATAAAAGTTCGGCATATACCCTGCTTTCTACGGAATATGCCTCAATCATTTTAGATACGCAAAGGGAAGATAAAACGGCTTTAAAAAAAGCCATCAGTTACATTGAAAAAGTGGATGCCAAAAATAAAACGGCGGCTTATTTGTACGCAAACCTGCTTTATTTTTTAGGACCTGAATATACGAAAAAAGCCTCTGAAGTTTTAAATTATGTATGTTCTACAACAAATGATAAAGAATTAAAGAAAAAATGCGAAACAAACCCGTATATTAAAGGAAATAAGGCAGAAGTTCAATGTCCATTATTAAAACAACGAGGAGAATGACTTTTTTTTATAACTTTTTTATAATTTTAGAAAAAAAGGTTTGTATATGAAAAAAAACATAATTACAGTGTTAAGCGTTTCTTTATTCGGACTGGTGTTTTTAGGATGTGCCGGCAATAAACCCGTACCCAAACCTCAACCACCGGCAAAACCTCAAAAAATAATATACACACCGTCTGAAGATGTGAAAAAGGCAGTGGCTATTTTGATTTACAAGCAAAAAGAGCTTGAAAAAAGAGTTGAAAATTTAGAAAACGGCGTTCCAAAACAAAATAAAAATACGAAAAAGAAGCAAACTCAGCAAGCAAAAGTCTGTAACTTCTCAAATCAGAAAAAAGCCGTAAAAACTGTTAGCGTAGATACAAACGCTTATTATGTAGCAAAAACAAATGTAAACATAAGAAGATGTGCAACGGTAAAGTCACCAATTACCGGAATTGTAAAAAAGGGTGAAAAGGTAAAATTTTTATATTGTAATGTATATAACTGGTGTTTTTTAAAAGATAAGAGAGGATATGTAAGCAGAGTCTTATTTGATAAAGCGGACAGTGTTAAGCCTTACTTAAATAACGCTTCAAATAAAAACGTTATTAAGACAGAAAAGCATAAAAATAAAATAAGAATAAATAAAAAACCGGCAAATGAAAAAGAAACAAATAATTCCGCAATAAATATTAACAACAAAACTAACAATAAAAAGGTTTTAAATGCTGATGAGGTTATTAAAAAGTATATTAATAGCAAGTAGTATAATAATAGCGAATGTTCAGGCAAGCGACATTAACAATTCCAAAAAAACCGAAGCGGATAAAACTAAAATAAAAACCATATCTTTTGTGGATAAAAGCACGGAAAAAAATGCAAAGACAATAAACATTATGATAAATACCGCTGTGGAAAACCAATTTAATAAAATAAATAAAAAACTAAACAAATTAACTGACAATATTTTACTCTCAAAAAAAGAACTTGCAAAAAAAACTGAAAAGCTGGAAAAAGAAAACGGACTTTTAAAAAGAGCAATAGCAAAGATGATATTAGATATAGAGAAAATAAAAAAAACACAAAACAGACTGTATATTGTTAACGGAAACATAATAAACGTAAGGAAATGCCCAAACGTTAACTGCCCTGTTGTAAGAAAAAGATTATACGGGGATATTGTAATTGTCGAAGGGAAAGAAGGCGATTGGTATAAGACCGCCGCAGGAAATTATATTTACAGTAAATTGTTAATGAAGGTTTATTGAAAAAATGTTTAATAAATCATTATTTTTTTTAATGGTTACAAGTTTTTTTATGAATGCCTATGCCTTTGATATGAATTCTTATCTACAGCAGTTAAAGAAAAAAAGCGAAGAATCGGCTAAAAAATATTATTCCAAAAAGGAAGGGTATATATTAAAAAAAAGAGAGGAGAATGTAAATTACAATGCAAGTTTAAATTTATACAGAAAATATTTTTCAAATGATACATATACAATAGAAAATTATCCAAAAACCCTAAATACAAAATATCTTTTTAAAAGAAGAATGGTATTGTTTTATCTTTTTACTACAAATATGCCAAAAGAAACATATTTAAACGTATTTAAACAAGCAGAAATAATAAAGGATAAACTTCCGGTAATAGGTGTGTTAAGAGGTATGGACTTATCTACAAAAAGAAGGCTTGATAACGCTTTTAAAAACGTAAAAGTTTATTTTAACGGAAGGGTTAATCCTTTTATTTTTAGAGATTTAGGTATTAAGAAGGCACCGGTGTTTATTGTGGCCAACTGTCAGGTAAAACCGTATTTAAAATACAAAAGCTGTAAATTTTTATACAGATTTGACGGGGATGTTACCTTATCTTACGCACTTTCAAAAATAGGAGATTATGATGACAAGATTAAGCGTATTTCTTTTGATTTTTATAAGTAGTTTGTATTCGTCAAGCATTACGAGTATATCGAGCGATAAAACTTCATATAAAAAAGGAGATACAGCGTATATAACCTATACTGTAAACGATAATAACAAGTATAAATTAAAGTTTCAGGCGTATGACCCAAATAATAATATTATATCGCCTAACAATTTTTCGGCGGTGGAATTTGGGAAAACAGCATTTGTTATTCCTAACAATTATAAGTATGGTTATGTGAAGGTAAAATTAGTACTTGAAGATAACATTGATAATACGATAAAAGATAAAAAAGAAATATATTTACAAATAAAAAACAATCAAGTTAATTCGCCATCAGATTGTCCTCAGTGGGCCACTTATTACAATCATCGCTGTTGGGCTTGGGCATCGCCGTGTTCAGGGGGATGTTCTACCATTACGTTTAGTCACGTTGCATCGGGGTGGAGATTTGTTAAATCAGAAAGTGAATGGAACTTAAGACCAGATAAATCAATGATACAACATTGTGCTGCTCCATATTTTGATAACAAATGGACACATTGTGATAGTGGTAATACACCTGTATGGAAATATGATGGCAGTTATAACGAATTATGGGTTGTTTGCGATAAAAACTGTAAAACTAATACTGTTGCAGACACTCTTCAATATCCTGATTATTGGAGTTGTTGTCACTTTAAATAAAGGATTTAAAAATGATGAATATAATTCAAATTTTATTTTTGTTGATAGTTTTTTTTAATACAAAAAGCCTTTACGCTCTTGGCAACCGTCCCTGTCTTGACCCTTTTTCAACAGTTGACTGGGGGTTCTTTTTTGATGAGTTTTTAATAGGAACATACGGATACGGCAACAGTAAGAATCCGTATTGCCAATGTGTAGTCGATAACGGAGGGGGACAGCCCGATGTCGGAATTAAAATGAGAATAGTCGATATGACGGGATTTGCCGAAGTAACAGATACACCGTTTTATTTTCCCTGTTTTATGGAAGACAAACCTAACAAGGTTAATATTAAAAAAAGGGGAAACAAATTTGCCGATTCGAATGACGATACCGGTACATATATGAACGGACATTATATTTCATATCCTGTGTTTGCTTTGCTGAATTTATTTGTAAACCAGGCCTGTATCTCCCAATCAAAAGTCGATTTGCCTTTTATAGGGGAGGTAGAGCCTGAGTGGTATAATGAGTTTGTAGCGGCATATACTCATCCTGAGAATAACCTTGTTTCAAATCCTATTGCACAGCTTGCCTGTCTGTCCGATTGTGTGTCTTCTTCTTTTAAGGAGCCTGACGAAGCTTTGTTTTGGTGCAGAGGCTGTTGGCATTCTCAGAGAGCCGGAGATGGCAGGGTGGAAGGAAAGACGGGACCTCTTGATGCAGCAGAATTAAGCGTAAATATGCTTGATTTTATGGCAATGACATTCAGAAGCGCACAGTCTATTCCGATAACGGCACTTCCTGCAGGATTGAAAGTTCAAACTGCTTCAACAAACGCAATAGCCTGCGGAACGAAAAAATATTTTCCAAGAATTATAAAACCCGCTTATTTTTTGCAAATGGCTTATCCTGTTGCGGATGATGCGATACCTATTGGATATCCGACTCTTTTATGGACAAATTTTAAAACTGTACCCGGTTATACCTCAACTATATTTGCAACGTGGAAGCGCAAAGTATGTTGTTTTGGAATATTACACGCCGCTCACATGGAGAGTGCTGAATGAAAAAACTTTTGTTAATTTTATTATTTATAAACAAAATGTTTGCTTTCAATGTTACATACGGAGGACTGTCCAACCCCCAAAAACCAGTTTTTTGCGGGAGGGAAGGACATTTATATGATATATCGGAACCTGATATGTGGGAAGAAATTGTTAAAAAATCAAAAGAAGTCAACGAAACTTATTTTTATAACCTTTTACGTAAAGCTTTAAATAAAGCATTCACAGTCGATTACGATTTGCCTGTGTGCGGTTCTTTGCAGATTGTTAAATTCCAGCCCGTTTATACTCTTCAAAGAGATATATATGCAAACGGTGCACTTTTATATAAAAAAGGATACCGTTTTAACGTTTTGGAAAGACTTAACAAACTTATGCCGTCCCAAAAACCTATAATAATTTTCGGCTCACTTGACAACAACTTATCAAAAAAAATAGGTTTATCCTTAATAAAAAAATACAAAAACGCTATATTTGCCGTAACTAAGGGTAATATTAAAAAGTTAGCGTATGAATATCCGTATAAAGTGGCCAAAGCAAATAAAGTTTTATTGGATAAATTTAATGTTAAATGCGATACCACTATATCTGTTTTAGGGAAAAGATATGTATATAATATTCAAATACCCGTAAATAAATTAAAAAAAGAAGAATTTGAATATATACTGAAAAAAATTCACGAAATGTATAAAAAATATTATAGGGGCAGAAAATGAAAAGATTAATTTTAGCTTTTTTCATATTAAATAATTTTTATTACGCTAAGGACCTGGTTTCTAAAATAGAAGTCCAAAACAAACCTCCTTATGTAAACAATAAAAATTTGGTGGTTGCCTCTTATCCTGATTCCAAGATAACTGTCACTTTAAATGCGGTTGACCCGGAAGGAAAAGGCGTATATACGATATTAAAGAATAAAAATATAGGTGACGGCATTGAGTGTGAGGTAAAAAACGCCATTCAAATAATATGTAAAATACCGGCGATGAAGCTGACCAAAAACGATAAATGCAGCGTAAATACGGTAAACGGAAAAGATGAAATCTCATATTGCAAACCGTATAAAATACTTTACTATTTGAAAGACGGAGGGTATAACGACCTTCCTCCCGAAACTTCCGAAACATATACAATTACGTTAAGGGTGGCAAATGAAATAAACGCCACTACCAAAATGGATTACAGAGGATACGGTACAAGTCTTATAGGAAATTTTGCGGTATCAAACTATAATAAAAACAATATAGCGAACATACTGCCTAAAAATATGAAAGAACAGTATAAACTTGCGTTAAACACTAAAGATAAAGCAAAGTTGAAAAACGACAAGATTTTAAGCGTTCAGGGAGCGCAAGGCGCATTAAAACAAGCGGTTTCAGGAACGGACTCAGATTATATTTTGGATAAGGCGGATTCAATAACTACAGGAACGGCTGTATCGTCCGCACCCGTTTACTGTACGATAAAAAGAGCAGGAACTTTCGATACTACGGCATATGTATGTTCTCTTGACGGTATGCTTGAAGTCAATCCGGTGTTGGCTACTACATACAGTTACGACCCGGCCGATTCCGGTTCGGAAAAAGAAGCGCTTTCCCAATGTCAGGAATCGTGTAAAGAACCGGTACAGTGCAACGATATTTCAGGCGATGTTTTTTATAATTTTGTTAAAGATAAAAACTATATAACAAGCGATATAGCAAACAGCAATGCTTCGGAGGACTGCAGTGAGATTAAAAAAATAGTTATTGAAAAGAAAAATGCACAGGGAGAACTGCTATCTACTGAGGAAATACCTGTTGATTCCAATGTGCAGTTAAAAGACTTTTACTGGAACACGGATAAATTAAAAACACAACATTATATTCAGGATAATCTTGAATTGGACTGTGATTTTAGGAACAAACTGGATATTAAAACTTATACCAAAGGCCAGGCGTTTTATGTCGAACCGGTAAGCACCTGTTATTTAAAATACGGAGGCAATGAATATCCGAAAGTAAACGACAGCAATCTGTATTCTTTTAAGCTTCTATATTATCAGCCTAAATTTACCTGTCCTATAAGTAACGATACAATGGTTTATAACGATAAAAATATATGCGAACAAAACTGTTATAACGAAGGAAAGTGTATATCAATCAATTCCGCTTTAAACAACTTTAATGAACATATAATAAACAACTGTCAAGATGTAATACTTACAAACGGGGAGAAATTAAGTGAAGCCGTAGCCGCAAAACAGTGCAAACTTGTGGATGAGGTTAGTTTAGACGATGAAGGAAACGTAAAGAAATATTTCGTAAAAAACACTGCGGTTGTTGACCCTTTAAGAGATGATTTGGGATTTAGTTCAGACAGCAGCATTCTAAAAAAAGAAAACGCCATAGAGATGCTTGGCAGTTTTGTAGATATGAAACTTAAAGGCAAAGACGAAAAAAGAATTTCTAAGATAGTTTATCCTGATAAACTGATAGGGTTTGATGGGAAAGAAAAAAACAGGGGGTTTGATTATTTAACTTCCATATACAAAGCAAAAGACAGCAACGCAAGTGTAGCCCTTTTAATAAAAACAAGTCCCGAAATTTTGAATGAATTGCGAGATAGGAAATATGAAGACGCAGATTATGGAATCTTACCGGTTGTTATGCTTCTTAATGTGCAAAAATACGGGGAGAAAGAAACAAGCCTAAAAACGTATTATCTGCTTAATTTGGATGATTACAATAAATCTGCAGTATCTAACAGTACTGTTACACAGAAAAAAGCCGGTAAATATAAAGTAGTGTTGGGGAAAATAGGTAGCAATTATTGGACAGGATATTGTAAAATATACAACCTTACTACAAAATTTTATATTAAGAATTTGGATGATGTAGAATATTTTACATTAAAAAGGATGAAATGGGACGATTGGATTAAATTGACTATAAACGGGCATCTTATAAAAATTGCCCCGCGTGATGGGGACAGACTTGAAATTGTAAATAAAAGAGTTCAGTATGCACCGGGTAAATACGGAGATTGTGAGTTATCTACAAGCTGGGATAGGAAATATAACATTGAAGCAAAACAGTTTTTAAAAGAAGGGCTTAATGAAGTAAATATTACTGTGGAAGTTGCAGGAAAAGGGGAAGGTTATGCGGAATTTGAAACATTTGTACATGATACGGAAACGTTTGAATGTAAAGCAGACTACTGCTCAAAAGAAACAATAAGTATAAATACCGAAAACGCAAGTAAAAATATAAATATATCCTTATCGGCTCCAAGAGTCATAAATCAGTTTTATTATTTGAGAAAAGAGGCTGTTATACAAAGCGGCGGGGAAAATATAAACCCGGACAATTTACTATTCAAACTTTCAGACAGCAGCTGGGGGGTAACTCCTGTCGGGGCCATTGAAAACGAAGATTTTTTAAAAGAGTCGGGGTTACGATATGTAATAGTAAATAACGATATGTATCTGAACCATTATGCAAAAAAAGGAAACGAGCATTACATTATTATTCCGTTTGATAAAAGCGTAATCGGTGTTACAACATTTGATAAGATGAAACAGTCTTATGAAAATTATAAAGCCGATAAAGAAAATTATTTTGAAAAAGATGCCGATTTCAACAAATATTCCATTTCAATGGACACTTCCTTTAAAGTGGTTAATTCGTATGAATCCACCGCAAATCTTTTCCTTGACAATAATATAAAATATAACGGACATCACGTAATATTAGAACAGAATTATTTATTCTTAGATGAAAACTATGACGGGATTCCTGATACCGTAGGAAGCTGTCCGGCCGATTTTACAAAAAAAGGTGATTACTGCTATACCGAGTTAAACAGCGTAACGTACGGTAAAGCTTCCGGACTTGTTCCGGTATATCAGGTTGCTGGAAAAGGATACAATCCTGATAATTTAAAAATTACGGATGCATTTGACAAATGGGCAATTAGCACATCAAAGCTTGATTTGTCGAGTTATCCTAAAATTGTGAATTTATGGAGAAGTGCCGGAATGGACGGCGTTTTTTCGCAGTGGCTTGCAAAAATTGATTTCAATTCTTTTGACGATGGCAAACTGTTTGTAATTATTGATAAAAAGAAAAATTTACAAAAACTTATAAATGACGTAAAAGACAAAGGCATTAATTATTTGGTAAATCTTTTGGAAAACGATTATGTTGACAATAAAAAATATTTGGCATGGGAAATGAATAAAAGATACAGCAACTCCATTATTTATAACGGTAACGGGCTATATAAAGGATTTGAAAGTTCTAAAGTAAACAGATTTATTAAACTATTTGGAATGCATACTTATGATACGATATGCCCTGAATATTTTGTTTTTGACGGATTGTTGTGTGTAAGTCATAAAAATCAGAATGTAATAACTGCCGCAGGATTTTCAAACTATTTTACAAATATGTTAGAGAAAAAAGACGGGCCTTTATATGCTTCATTTAATAAAGGAGCGCTCTTTTTAAGAATGGTGCCTGAAAACGGATTACAACCTCAGCAAACCAATTTAGTGTGTCCTGACGGATACGATTTTGATAAGAATTTAAAACAATGTATTAAGTATGCGGATTTAGACGAGTGTGATGCACCAAATGGAAGTTATAATTTCGAATTACAAGCCTGTACGGCTTCGGCCACCTGTTCCAACGGGGGTGTTTTTGACGGTTCTACGGGCAAATGCGTTAAACTGACTCCGTCAAACTTTACAGGTAAAAACGGGTATTATTTTATTTTTGAAGACAGTAAAGATAAATACAGTTTTTATACTCCTTTAACAACGCCTCAGAAATATCAGTGCATTTTCCAGCAGTATAAATGCCCGTTAAACGGAATTGTTTATAACAGCAAATCAAAATGCGATTTGTTATGTTATGAATATGATAACACGGGTAAGAAAAATTATCAGAAGTGTACTTTTGTAAAAAAAGAAGAAAAAGATTATTATAACGATGAAGAAACTTGCAGATACAAATGTAAAACCGAAGATAAAGGATATAAGGGATATTTTAAATTAAAAATATTTAGCAAAGCTCCTTTTAATAAATTTTCTAATATTTCGGTATATCATAACGGTAACTTAGTAAAAAATATAAATGCAAACAGCGACAATTCTACGTTGGGTGTTGTTATCGACAACGCAAAATCCGGAGATGAGGTTAAAATTAAAATTTCAAGCGTTTGGAAAGACGGACAATACGTTACAGGAATTGGCTATTGGAATGATTTGGTGGGGGATAAAACAGAGGCTGTGGGTGATAAAAAATGTTACCTTTTTGAAAAATATTACGATACTCAGAATAAAATCACAATAGGTATAGATATAGACGATGACGGCAATTTAGATTCGTATTTGAAAATTCCAACGTTCTACTGTGTATCCGAAACACCGTTTGAAAAAACAATAGATATAAAACTTACCGATTCCAAAATTCAAACTGATTATTACACATACAATCTGCAGTATAAACAGGAATCTTCTAAAATTGAATTTAATAATGAAGGATTATGTGTTACCGCCGAAGATAAAGACAACAAATCAATAGTGCCGTTATATTCCACTATTGTAAACAAAGAATTTACGTCCAATGCCAAAGTCGGTTATATAAGCCCTGTGTTTGCTGACAATTCATATTACGGGGTTAAAGGCGATGTAGATAAAGGCGTAGTACTTGAATTTAAAAAACACTTGTGTCATTATCCTTTACAGGACGAATATGAGGGGGCAAAATATACGGACAGTTTACAAAACCTTTTTTATTTATATAAGTATTTTGACCAGTGTCCTGGTTACCTTGAAGACGGGGTTAAATTTTTAAGATTGAACACAAATGAAGAAAAAAAGGGCGCTTATAAACTTGGAATTGAGAAAATAAACAAAGGAGAATTTAATTTTGATAGTTATTCGCCTAAAGAAATATATGACGCCTTAAATAAAAAGCATTTAATTCCGTTTCCGTCCGGTAAAGGTATTTACATGGAAGACAATTACTATATAAAAATTCCGAATGTAGGAAAAAGACCGATTACAATCGGCTATGGCTATTCCCCATTTGAAGATTGTAAAAGTATAAACGGAACAAGCGTTAAAAGCGAGATAGCATATGCACCTAAAACCGACTGTTCGTATCCGGGACAATGGACATACGATTCAAAAATAAATAAATGCGTAGCAAACGCAAGCGACGAATTTGGCTGTATAATAGGTTCATATTCAAACGGAAAATGTTATCTTGAACCTAAATGTCCGAGCGGATACGCCCCTTCTTTAGAAGGAAAATGTAAAAAAATAATTATTACAAAATATCAGTCTGACAAGAAAATATGCAAGCCCTGGTGGACATTAAGAAGAAAATACATATGTGACAATATAGAAGGATTAATTGACGGTTATACGTTCGGACTGCCGAGATGGATAACCATCAAGCAGCTTCCGGTTTATAAATATCAAGATTATAATTTCAATAAAGAGTAAAAGGTTTTGTAATGAATGTGGAAATAAAAAAAATCATCAGTTTCTTTATTTCTCTCAGTCTGATTTTTAATAACTTTTTATACGCTCTTAACTATTCAGACGTAAACGGTAGCAACGAGGGATATTATGATATTAACAATACAATGCCAAAAACCCCAAATGCCGAATGTTATTTTATTTTTGACAAATTTGTATCTTCCAAATGCCTTGAATTATATAATAAGTATAGCGGAAAAATAAATGAAATGATGAAGGAAGATACGTTTTATAAGTGTCTTATAAGCAACTGCGGGCTTTATAAGACGGATTCTTCAAATATTGAAGAAAGCTATCAGTATAAAATGGAGGTTGAAAAAAAATGTCAGCTTGTTGATGAGAATACGCTTAATTTTAACGAATTGCAAAAAAGCGACTGGTTTGTAAATTTAAACCTCAACTTGGATAAAGAAGCAAACGTTTCAAAAAAAGAAACCCAAACAAGATTTCTTCCTTTTAAAGTTTTAAAATATAAATGCCCTAAGTTTTTAAAAATAGACTATCAAAAAAAAGAAAGGGTATTGCAATATCCGGTTTTATGCTTTAAAACGGACAGTTCTTTAAATAACACAATAATCAAGTGCCTTGAAGATAAGGATATGTCGGCCTGTAAGGAGGTTAATGAAAAAATCGGCGGCAATTTGAAAGAGTATATTCAGTATTTGTATTGCGACACCGATAGTGACGGTGACGGCTTTCCTGAAAGCCTATCCTCCGCATTGCAGCAGCAGTGTCACAGAGCCGATGCCGCATCTTTGAGATGTGAAAAAAACTCTTTATGTTCTACAAGCGTAAAATGTGTAAAACCTGGCGAAAAGACAGTCGATTCTTTTAAATATAAAAAATGCAAAAACCTTAAAAGAGATTATGAAGACCACGTGGTATATACACAGTGCGGCGATGTTGAAGATATTTATCAAAACAATCCAAACTGCGTGAGAATAAACAGCATAACGGATGCAAGAGAAAGCGGAGTGGAATATTTTGAAGGGAATTCCACTACAAACAACTTGAATGAAAACTTTAGGATTATAGAAGTTAAAAACCATCCCAACAGTAAAGATTTTCTAAATTCGTATCACGAGTATATTTTATATCAGAAAAAAAACGGAAACGTAAATAAAAGGTTTGTTGCCCTTATTTATCCAAGAGCTATTTATAAAGAGACAAAAGGACTGACCTTTTTAGGGAAAATATTAAACGTAGTAACGGGAGGATTTGTAGCATATTCACAAGGGTTGTCGTCTTCCATGTTCGGGCCTCTGGCAATAGGAGCGGGATTTGTAACGAAAACTGATAAAATCCCCCCAACGGTGATAGACGATGTTTTAAGAAACGCAATCAAAGGAAAATACAAAGTTACCACAAACAAAGACGTTGAAGGCATTACTTACAAAGTTAAAGAAGACAAAGGAACGCTTTCGACCACTTATAAAATGTATATGATGAAAGCGTGGTGGGACCCAACAGTAGTATATTCCACCAATCTTGCAAAAGACCCGGTTGCGGATGACTGGATTTGGATTGGGCATGACAGAAGAAACATACATTATGATTTTAAATTTAAAATATTGCCAAGCGATGTGCTTGTAATGTATAATATTAACGCTAAGTACGATACGGTGGCAACTCCGGAAGTTTATTACAAACAATACGGTAATTTAAAATGTAGCGATACCGTTGAACCGGTTCAGGCGGAATGGAAAAAATTTATAAATGCAACAGAATACAAATACTCATCTCCAACCATTCAGAATATGAGCATTTTTTTAACATACCCTTCATTGTATAAATTCGATTTTTACAACGGAGCTTTTTTGGTGGGAAGTTTTTATAAAAATTTTTCCTACAACAAAGGGCAGTATCCGTTAATAGGAATGGGACTTGACGGAAATGTAAGCGGTGAAGATTTCAGCAGTGTTATGAATAATTTATACAGCAATAAATATAAACAGCTTATTATTGACGATACCGTAGAAGATTATATGTCCTTAGCCGAAACAAAAACACTTATTAACAATTTAACGGATTCTCTTTTGAATACATATGTAAAAAGAAATATTGATGAAATCTTAAAGAAAGAAAAAACGTTATACGAATATCCCGAATCAAAAGCAATTTTTGATTTTTACTCCCTTGATTACGCACTGGATTATTATATTTCAAACGACTTAAAAGACAATGTGTGTTTTAAATCATATATGGGAGATATTCCTAAACAGGAAGGAAGCGCTGACCTTTCGGATGACAACACCCTTGCAAACTTAAACGAGGACCTTAAATTATACCAGCAGTGTCTTTTATCAAACGAAAATGAAAAAAATAAAATTATTAATAAATTTAACAATGACGACAACCTTTTGGATTTGGACAAAAAAAGACTTAACGAGTTAATGAAAAACACAAAACTTGTTTATTACGATTTAACGCAAAAAGAAAAAAATAATATAAATTCTTATTTGAACAAGTCATCGACAAGGTATCACCTTTCAAACGATATGGGCAGCTGGAGTATGAGTTTCAAATCTGCATGCGGTGATTATAATAACGCCAAAAACAACGCATACAGTAATTATATGTCGGGATTTAACACAATTACAAAAAATTATTTTGGGAGTGAAGCAAATTCCATTGCAAACGGATTAATAAATTTAATTGATTCACACATGGACAATGTGACTTTAAGATACAGATATTCTATTTACAGCAGGACAGGTACAACAAAATGGGACACTTATCATTCAGCCGTAGCGGGAAGCTACAGTTGTACATATGAGAGCAGCTGTTACAGCTCATGTGCAAGTACATATTCGTGTAATTGTTCTACAGATAAAGACGGAAACGAAGTGTGCGGTACGTGTTGTTCACCTGGCTACGTCCCTTGTACAAAAAGCGAAAGCGGAAGCTGTTACACTTATGGAAGTGCCGGATATAGATGTAGCGGACAGTGCAACGGCTATGTAAATGCGCATTGGGGAAGCCAACCCAACCCTTGCGGGGACAGTGAATGCGATGTTTCAAATGACTGGGATATGCAATGCAGTGCCAATTATACTTATTACAGAACAAATGACAACGGAGGAAACGGAAGCGGATTGGCAACGGAATACGGAAACCATAAGTTTAGCAGTTACGGAAGCTACAGTTGTGACGACATAACATTAAGCCCTACCGGAAGCCCTTACAAATACTGTCAGACAAGCGGCCACGATTTAAAACACTTTAATTACAAAAACACGTTTACGGGATACGGATATTGGAACTCAACAGCTAAGAAACTTAATGTTTCTACAAGTAAAATCGAAGAACTTGAAGATAAATGGTTAAGAAACAACAATTACAAAGACAACAGCTATACAGACAGTTTATGGGCTACTGAAAACGGCTACAATTCAATCAGGATTAAATTATCTACAAGTACAACAAACGGAATATATATAGAAACCAACAAATATATTAAACCACTTATTAAAAATTATGTAACAAATCTTGTAAAAAGTTTTTATAAAAAGAAAATCAAATATGAATTGGATGCGGGAGTAAACGGAGATACCAAACTGGAAACCAATAAAGACAAATACATGAAACAAATGTATAACGAAGCCATAGCAACCCTTAATAAATCCTATAAATTCCAGCCGTTTAACAGAGTCGAAATACATGACCTGCTTGCAGACCCGGATTCTCCTTATGCGATAAATTATTCGATAAAAACACCGTCTGATCTACTTATAACAGACCCTGAAGCCTTAAATATTATTATGCTTTCATTTCCTGAAGTAAGAAAATACAGATGTTATAAAGATTTCGAAAAATGCCATTTGGCCGATGATAAAAATTGTAAGCTTGAAAGTTATTTTAATCATAATTTTGTAAACGATTTTACAGGCAAAAGGGTGCCTACATTAAGAGATGAAACGTATAAATGTAAAAGCCAGACTAAATTAAAAACTTGCGAAAAGTACGAGGTTGAAAAAAAATGCTATAACATAAATATCGGAAATACGTTTGTTGAGTTTGACGATAAAGACTTTTCAAAAGATTTTGGGAAAGCCGTAGGAGAAAGTCTTGCGTTTGATGAGGCCATACATATATTCGGAGCTAAAAAATACAGATGCGAAAAAGGACTGTTTACCGACTTCAGCTGGCTGACCGACCCATCGTATTTGATGCAGATAGCATCGTTAATAGGAGGATATATTGCGGACAATACTTCGGCTGGAAAAGCATTAAAAAGCTGGCTTAAAGGAGAGGAATCTACATCCGATACCTGCTCAAACGCTTGGCTTGATTGTATGAGCAAGTCAGGCTCGTCTGTTACTGCAGTGCTTCAAAAAGGAACAAGCGCCGCAATAGAATGCGATTCTACCGTTAAAGGAGTTTGGGGCTGTCAAGGTTTTGGAGGCGTTTCTAATTTATCCAAAGCTTTGTATGCAGTCCAAAACAACCCTTTAATGAATAATCCTGTGGCACAAGCATTGCAGGACCCATTAACAAAATTATTGGTACAAACGGCGTTTAATTTAGCATTTAACACGTTTGACAACTGTAATCAGTGTATAGACAGGGAATGCGCACAAAGCCACAAACCTGAAGAAGCAGTGACATTAATTAAAATGACTGACGCCAAAGCAAAAAAAATAACAGGTGCCGAATACGGGCTGGGAAAAGATTTTATCGCATTTGGT
Source organism: Caminibacter sp. (assembly GCF_053999135.1). Classification (NCBI taxonomy): domain Bacteria; kingdom Pseudomonadati; phylum Campylobacterota; class Epsilonproteobacteria; order Nautiliales; family Nautiliaceae; genus Caminibacter; species Caminibacter sp. Next base: position 9,363 of record NZ_JBMXVQ010000020.1, on the reverse strand, counting down.
CAGTGCTTTTTTAAAAGCGAAAGCTGTGTAGAGGAATTTGGGGGGCATTGTTTAAGGGATAAAGAAGAATACTGCTGTTACAATACTAAAATCGCAAGGATATTGGCCGGACAGATTTATGAACAGCTTGGACTAACTTATCAAAAAGACGGCTGTGAGGCTATTAAAATAACAGATTTGCCAAAAATCGACTTTTCTCCGTGTCCTGATGGAGTTATACCAAGTCCAAGCAACAAATGTATAAACTATAAAGAGCTTGAAGATTATATAAATTCAAAAATCAACTGGAACCTTAAAGGCAGTATAGATATGAATAAAATAATTCAAGCCGTAATGGATGAGGGAGCAGATGAGTAATCTTTTAATAGTGGAGAGTCCCAATAAAGTTAAAACTATAAAAAAAATACTCAATAAACATTTTCCCGGCAAATTTATAGTTAAAGCCACAAAAGGACATATTCTAAACCTGCCTCCTCACGAGCTTGGAGTAAAAGTCGATTTAAAAAAAAGGGAATTATATATAAAATGGATTACTGAAAAAGGGAAAAAGCAGATAATTGACGAGATAAAAAGACTGGCGGCCGAAGCAGATGAGGTTTATATTGCAACGGATGACGACAGAGAGGGTGAAAAAATAGCTTACGACATAGTAAATAAATGTAATATAAAAAACTATAAAAGAGTTGTTTTTTTAGAGATTACCGAGAGGGAAATACTAAGAAAACTGTTCAATGGAAGAGAGATTGACACCAATATAGTAAATGCGGCCACAGCAAGAAGGGTAATTGACAGAATTATAGGTTATCCTATATCCACTATTATAAAAGAAAGTTTTTACGTAAACAAAAAAAATTACATTCCAAGAGGGGTGGGGAGGGTAATATCGCCTTCGCTTCACATTTTAGTTGATTTAGAAAGAAAAATAGAGAGTTTTGTAGTAGAAGAACATAAAAGGGTAAAAATAAAATATATAAAAGACGGAATAGTGTTTGAAGTAAATTCACCGCTTTCTTTTTCGCCGGTACAAAAAAAAGAGCTTGACGAATACCTGTTTGTGCTTAATTCGAACCCCCATGTCGTCAGCTTCTATAAACAAAAAACGGAAGACCGCAATCCTCCAAAACCTCTTACAACCTCAACCTTGCAATACGGAGCATGGTATTTGTTTAGATTTAAGCCGAAAAAAACTATGAAACTTGCACAGGAACTTTTTGAAAAAGGACTTATCACATATCACAGAACCGACAGTGTTAGGATAAGCAACGAAGCCATTACGGAAATAATGGATTATATTTATAAAAATTACGGCGAAGAATTTGTGGTATCTCAGCCGAGATTTTATAAAAACAGCGACACATCGCAAAATGCCCACGAAGCCATAAGACCTACAAACTTTAAAGAAGAATATGCCCCTGAAAATATAGAAAAAACGGAAAAATTGAACGATGATTTGAAAAAACTTTACGAGTTTATATGGTTCAGGACGATAATTACACAAATGAAACCGTCCGTTTATGATGTTTCGGTTGTAGAAATAAATGTAGGAGGCAATCAGTTTAAAGCACAGGCAAACGAAAGGATATTTGACGGATGGGAAAAAATTAAAGGGGATTTTATAAAAACATCCATTAAAGGGGATGAAGAAGAATGGAGGGACAAGTTAATAAAACTGCCGGAGTTTGAAATCGGAGAAGAATTGACGCCTATGGACATCATTACATACGATTACATACCGCATAGGCCGAGAAGATTCGGAGTGGGACGTTTTATTACTTACCTTTCAAACCACAATATTGCAAGGCCTTCCACGCTTGATATGATAATAGAAAACCTTGAAAAGAAAGATTATCTTTCCATTCAAAAAGGAATGCTTTTTCCAAGACCGCTGGGATTTGAAGTTGATAAGTGGCTTGAAGAAAACGTGGAGTGGCTTGTAGATATAGAACTGGCTAAAAAATTCGAAGAAGAACTGGATTTAATTGAAAAAGGAGAAAGCGACTATAAAGACCTTGTATTTGCATATACCGATTTAATTAAAGAACTTGAGAGAAAATTCAATATATCTTCAATGCAGGAAAGTCCTACAACGGCACAGATAGAACTTATAAAGAAAATAGCGGAAGAAAAAAACATTAAGGTAAACGAAGCCGTATATAAGAATAAAAAACTTGCACAGACTTTTATAAATACGCATCTTGAAAAGATAACGTTTGGCAAATGTCCAATATGCAAAAAAGGGGAAGTTTTAAAAAAAGAAAACAGATTGTACTGCAATAATAGAAATTGTGATTTTGTACTGTTCAATTTCGAGAATTTTTTCAAGACTTTTAAGATAGAGCATAACGATAAGTTTATAGAGCTGTTTTTTAAAAGCCTTTTGAAAAGAAAAAAAGTATATCTCCCTTATTTGATAAACAAAGAAGGAAAAGAATTTGAAGCGTTTGTAAAAATAGAAAAAAAAGGTAAATATTATAATTTGGTTTTTGATTTTAAAAAACCTACAGAAAAAGATATGGAAATTATTAAAAATATTTACGAACAAAGCGGGTTTGATTTTGAAAAAATTAGCTTAAAAAAACAGATCAAAGAATTAAAGGAGGAAAGAAGACTTTTAAAGGATAGACAATTAAAAGACGGATTAACGAGGGCATACAACAGGGGTGCGTTAATAGCAGATATTGAAAAATTTAAAAAACTGCCTGCGGAAATAGCGCTTGATATAGCGTTTATTGATGCGGACCATTTTAAAAAAGTCAACGATACTTACGGACACAAGATGGGTGATGAGGTATTAAAAAAAATTACAGACGTTATATATGAAAATATAAGAAAATACAACATAAACGGCAGACTTTACAGATACGGGGGCGAAGAATTTTTGGTTATGGCAAGAAGCAGTGACTCTTTTGCAGATTTTTTGGAAAACATACGGGAAACTTTACAAAAGTATAAATTTAATTATAATAACACAGAATTTAGTGTAACGGTGTCAATAGGATACGTTAAAAACTGGAGCAGTAAAAACATAGAGGCTGGAATAGAAGCAGCGGATAAGGGCGTATATGAATCAAAAGAAAACGGCAGAAATAGAATCACACTTGTGTGACAAACTTAAAAGACTGCCTTTTAAAAACCGTAAGCAAATGGATAAAGTGTTTAAATTCGCTTCTTTGGTTATAAGGAACAAAGAAACCGGTTTTTATGTGATTGATGACAGCGTAAAAGGGCATTTTTGCGACAAAGCTTTAAAGTGTGCCAATGCACTTGAAAAAATCAAAACCTCATCTTCTTTTGAAGATATAGAAAAAATAAGAGAAATAGCATTAATGCAAAAAGAAATAGAAACAAAGATGGAAGACTTGATTAAAAAAACAAAGGAGATTAAATGAAAAAAACAGCATTTTCTTTAGTACTTGCAATGTTATTCAGTACAACGCTTTATGCTAAAAACGCTCATCAGACAGAAACTAAATTTAATAATACTATTCAAGAAAAAACTAAATATTTACCTGAAAAAAAAGTAATAGAACTGTTAAAGCTAATGCCTGACTCAAGCAAGATTATTAACGATTACAAAAATAAAAAAGTTAATATTTATGTTGAAGAAAAAGACGGTTTTTACGTTATTATGATAAAGGGTGAGAGAAGAGGGCAATTTTATATTACAAAAGACAAAAAATACGCTATTTTCGGAACAGTGGTTGATTTAAAGAAAAAAGCACCCGTTATGGGAACAGCACCTATTAATAAAAAAGTAATTGAAGATGGAGTTGCATTCAGCTATGGAAGCGGAAGAGAAACAATTTATTTGGTAACAGACCCTCAATGTCCTTACTGCAGAATGCTTGAAAATAAAAAAGGCGATAAACTGCTTGAGAAATACAAAATTAAAGTAATATTATACCCGCTTCCGTTTCATCAGTATGCAAAGCCTATGACTGAATATATTTTAGCCGGGAAAAATGATGCCGACAAAGCCGCAAGGCTGAGAAGAATACTGCAAGGTTCTAATGAATGGAAAAACTTTAAACCTACAGACAGACAAAAAAAAGAGATTAACAAAAAGCTTGAAAAAATGCAAAAAGCCGTAAATGAACTTGGGGCAAGGGGAACACCTACCATTTATACGGATAAATTTAAACAAATTCCATTAAGAAAAATCTATGAAGAAAAATAATGTCTGTTTTTATACAGGAAAATTTTTTCTTTTTATTCCTTCTTCTTTTTAGCTTTTTTTCTTATATTAGATACACATTTGCTTCAAGAAATCTTTTTTTAATGTCCCTTTTCTTTTTTCCGGCCACTTTTTTGCACGAGTTGTCGCATTTTATAACCGGGTTGATAACGTTTGCAATGCCTACAAGTTTTAACATTTGGCCTAAAAAGGAAAACGGGGAATATATATTGGGAAACGTAACTTTTAAAAATATAGTCTTTTTTAATGCGCTTATTGTGGGAATCGCACCTGTATTGCTTATCGTGCTGCTTTATTTTATAGATAAAAATAATTTTGAGATTTACTTAAAAACCGTTGATTTATTGTTTGGAACCGGCAAGAATTTTAATATTGCGAGTTTTTGCCTGTTTGTATATATAAACTATATTTTAGTCTATAGCGGAATTCCGTCAACACAGGATTTTAAAGTTATTTTATCCCATAAATTCGGACTTTTGTTTTGGTTATTGATTTTTTTTTGCTGTTTTTTTTTCTTTTTAAATGACGGGCAGATTGCAATAAAGAATTTTTTTAAATAAAATTATTTTGTATTAAATTAATCAGAAAATAAAAAGGCAGAGTTTTGAAGGTTGCAGTTTATTCAAAAGACGGAGTGTGGATGTCTTATACTCACCCTGCAAGAGCAAGAAAGTTGTTAAAAAAAAATAAAGCAACGATTTACAGGTATATACCGTTTGCAATAAAAATAAATAAAAAAGGAGTTAAAATGTTTGTGTCTTTAGGAAATTCTACTGTTAATTTGGATAAAGTTGAAAGAATCGAATTAAAAGAAAACAGAATAATGTTCTTCCTGGAAAGTATGACCGCAAGAGAAAACTGGAAGTTTGATGATGAACAAAAAGCAAAAGAGGTATATGACGAATTAAGAACATTAATCAGTGCTAAAATATTCAAATAAGGAGAAAGAATGAAAAAATTTTTACTTGGTATTGTGACGGCATTAACAATGGCAAGTGCATCTCAAATTGGGCACTGCAGCTATACATATGCAGGTATTGCCGTAACGCCTCAGGAAAAATTTTCTGTTGGGAGTGAAGATGTTAAAACAAAGCCTCTTTTAGGATTTACAACAGGTTTTATGAAAGTGTTTAGCAATAATATTATTGCAGGCGCAGGTTTGGAAGTGGCCTTTGGAAAATTAAAAGACTATTCGGACAGAGTAAGTTCAGGAAGCGTAAAATTAAATCTTGGGTACAGATTTGATACAGATTCTTTCCCTATAGACGTTTACGGAATTGCGGGATATAGATTTTCAAGAATAGGAGATACAGATGCACACGGAGCGGGATACGGTGCAGGAGTGAGTGTGATAATAAACGGATGGATGCCTACTGTGGAATATACTCACTATAAACTAAAAGACAGTGGGGTTGATATTGACGATGACAGAGCTACATTCAGTATAAATTTCGTTTCGTTTTAATCTATTCTTCTTTTTCTTCTTTCTTTGGAGCAGAAAGAACGAAAAATATAAAAATATACAAGAAGTAACAGCCAGTGAACTGCCTTGTCCCTTTAATCATTCTAATTTAGAGGGAAAATTCTTTGGAGATTTGGTTAAATTTTTTTGCTATAATTATTTCATTACTATATAGTAATGAAATAACATTTCAAAATTGTAAAAGATTATAATAACTTATTGTTTAGAAGAAAAAATATAAGATACCTTAGCTTTTATATAAAGTCCTTAAAAACTTTTTTTGATATATTTTATATCTAAAATATATAATATACCTTGTAGGTATATTATATTTGTTTTGTTATAATAAGATTTAGATAATTTATTTAAAAAATAAAGGAGAAAGGAAAAATGAACGATTTAAAGCTTTCCAAAAAAGAACAAAAAAAATTTGAAAAAAGTTTTAAAAATTATAAAAAGAGAGTCAATAAAGCATATAATACTTGCCTGTATTTAACTGAACTTAATTTAATAGATGAGAATTATTTAGTTGAGCTTGAAAATTTAAACAAAAGTGATTTGCTTTTGGAAGATTATATACAAAAGATGGCTTATCTTTTAAACAGAATCAGTTACATACAAATGGAAATGGGAAAAATCTTATCAGAACATTTAAAGTTAAAAATATTAGAAAGTTTAAAAAGTTTTTATTCAGATGAATTATTATTTGACTTCCAGGATTGGGAATTAACGGGAAATTATAAAATAATAAAAGAAAGAATATCAAAAGGCAACTATAGGGAAGAAGACTTTAATAAACATCTGCCAATATATTGCCCGGTTTGCGGAGATTTTAACTTATCTATTTATTCGGATTATCTTTATAATGCGTTTAGGGATAATTACTTTGCTTATGTGGCGGCTGTATTGGTAACCCATTACAGACACGAACATATAAACTATTACGATAGAAGCTGGAAATATCCAAAATATAGAGAAAAAAATAAAGAATACAAAAGCTATGAAGAATTTAAAGTAATGGTAAATAATAGGGCAAAAAGACAAATTTTAAGAAAAATTAAAAAAGACGTAAATATGAAAAAAGATTTTAAGGTTTTGCTGGTAAAAGCATTTAAAAAATTGCAATTTAACGATGAAAAAACAAACGAACTTATTGAGAAAATTTTAAAAGAGTTAACAAAGGAGAAAAAATGAGCGAAAAAATGATTGAGGTTAAATATTATCCTACTATAGAAGCGTATATGGAATATATCAATTCACTTGGTAAAGATGACTTTTTTAAACATCCGTTGTTTGATGAGGTTAAAAACAGTGCAAAAAGATTAATTAATGCGGATAATTCGTTGATTTTTGAGTTTAAAAGCAAGGAAGAAGCAAACAGATATAAAATTCTTTTAAATAATAGGCTTAATATTAAAGCGACAATAGATGACAAAAAGCTAGTTATTAATAAGGAGAAAAAATGAATAAAGTTTTACCTGAAAAAAGTAAAAAGAGTTTTAATGTTCATAAACCTCCTTGTAAAGAGTGTATAAAGACCGATTTGCACTGTTGCAACAGATTTCCGTTATTTAATAATGAGGAATTAGCGGAATTAATTGATAGCGGATATTTAGATAAAATAAATAAACCTGTGAGAATAATAAGATACAAAAACGAAATATATACTACAATAGATATTGATAAAGACGAAATAAAAGAGGTTAAGTTATTGCAAGAGGGTAAAGCAAATTGTATGTTTTTTGATAAGGAAAAAGGATGTATGCTGGGTGAGGAATATATGCCTCAGTATTGTAAGGAGATTAGAAATTGTCATTCTATTATAAGATGTGGGTTTTGCGGAATAAGCGAAGAAGAATTTCCTAAGTTAAATAAAGAGGAATTAAAAATTATTAAGGAAAAAAATAGAGTTGATTTTTTAAATTATGAAATAGCTTTTGCAAAGATATTTGAAACTTCCTTGTCCAGAGTTTTAAACATTCCGATAAAAAAGAAAAAGAATAAAAAAAGAAAAGATTTAAAAATAACAAAAGACGAATTAATATTTTTATTTGTTTTTCATGCGATTTTTGAGAATATGGATTATTTAAAAAGAAAAGGAATAATGAAAATTGAAACCAAAAAAAGATTGTTTATTGAAGAAAACGGTACAATCGTAATAAAAAAAGAACTGCATTTTATTCCTTTAAACGATGAACCTCTTTTGAAAAGTTTTCTCTTAAAATTGACAAATCTCTCAAGAATAACGATAAGTCTTTATAGTCCCGAAAAGCAAGATATTTTAGAGAGAAAATTAAACGGTATTTTAAAGGGATTGCATAATTATGGGAAAATTAAAGATGAAGACTTAAAAATTTACGGTTTGCTTTTTTCTATAGTCCTGATGTATTATTATAAGGACAAATTTAAAATAAAAGATAAAAGATTTAAGGGAATATTCCAATTTAAGGAATTTAACGAACTGGGAGATAACGTTTTGGATTTATTATATGAAGACGGATACGATGAAATTGAAATTATGAGAGAAATTACCGGATTCGTGGATAGTTTTTTTAAAAGAATCTTAAAAGAAAAACTGTAAGGAAAGTAATCTGATGGAGATAAAAGTAAGTCCGTATAAGAAAATAGAAGAGGATGTGGAGTTTTGGAAAAAACTTTTTATAAAAGAAAAGAAATCTCAAAACGCCTCTTTTAATACTGTTAAGCTTTATAACAATATTCTTGAAATTTTTAAAGAGTTTGCTTATTTGGAAAGAGTTAATAATGATATTTCATTGAGTTTAGATACGGTAAATAAGTATTTTATAACGGCATACATTACTTATTTAAAAGATGAAAAAAAATATAGCGACAGTACTATACAAAAACACTTAAAGGTTATAAAAACGTTTTTTAAATTTATAAGTGAAAACAATGAAGAAGCAATTGATTTGTTAATGAGAATTGAGAAGATGAGTTACAAGGTAAAGAAAAAAGAAGCGGTAAAATATACGGACGATGAGGTTAAAAGAATAATTGATTTTATTGATAAAGATAGCAAGTTTAATGATAATTTTTTTAAAATTAGAGATTATTTGATGATTAAGTTGCTTATTTTAACTGGAATAAGAGCAGAGGAACTTTTAAATTTAAGAGTGGATAGTATTCAAGAGGAGGGTGAATATTACATAATATTGATAGAAGGAAAAGGGGGCAAAGAGAGGATTAATTATGTTAAGAAAATCAAAATCAAAGAACTTTTTAAAAAATATTTAGAACTAAAAGAGAATTTAGCAATAGTAAGTCAATACTTTTTTACAACAAAAAAAGGAGAAAAAATAAAGTATGGCAACTTGTATCTTTACAATAAAAATTTGTTAGAAAAATTAGGGATTAGGAATAAAGCTTTGCATGCTTACAGACATTATTTCGCCATAAAAGCCGTAGAGGAAGGAATAAACTTGCAAACATTAGCGGAGTGGTTAGGGCATAGCAGTATTACGATTACATCAGAGTATTATGCAAGATCAAGCATAAAAGCTAAAAAGAAAATGGCTGAAATAGTCGGAAAAATATTGTAATTGGTTTATCAAAAAAAGTTTAGCAACTCCCGCCGAAACCATCGTCCTTAAGGGCGGTGATGGTCTATAGACCCCGTAACGAAGTGAGGACAAAGGCGGAATTAATCGGGAACTTTTTGATTTTCAATATATTCTTTTAAAATTTC